>JAGGWL010000121.1 GCA_021157555.1 Deltaproteobacteria bacterium
ATCGCTAAAGGCGAACAAGTCATTACACTTGACCGCCAACGCATTGCCGTTTTTTGAAGTACGCTGTTTTTTTTTATCTGTTTTTATCTGTTTTTATCTGTTTTTATCTGTGTCCCATTACTGCAAAACTCTTTCCGACAACCGCATAGAAAGCGCTCCAATGGTCAATCCTGTATTTGCATATGAATGTTCCTGTATTACAGAACCATCACATACAAATACATTATCACATGAATTCAGCTTGAGATCTTTATCAACAAGGTCATCAGCTTTATTGCCGAGTGAAATTGTTCCGGAATGATGAGCAGCAGACCATAGCCATTCTTCAGTCAGGTCGGTTATAATATTTATTTCATCTGATATGTCAGTCAGCATATCATTTAATTTCAGCAACATATCGTTATAAATAGAAAGCTCCCCTTTTGTGATAGACCAATCAACATTCAAACTATCACCATCATATGAGACACTGCTCTTTCCACGTTTTTGCTCGAAAATTAAAATAATATTATAGATTCTGCCGGGAATAGTTATACCAAATAAATGAGAAAATATTTCCGCCAATATGTCCGGGTGAAATATCTTCAAGGAAAACATATTCTTGATCCTCTCAAAACCACTACCGGCCCCTATCAACGACTTGTATTTGTATATTGAAAGTTTATTTTCCATAGTCAAAGCAGGCCTGAAAAAAGCGCCGCAAGTATACTTTCCACACTTGCTTTTCAGCCTGATAGCTGTTCGACATATATAATTTTCCCCTGTTAAGCGCAGAAAGCCGGTTCATTGACCTGGTGATATGTTTTTTAAACTTTACTTTGCCGATAAATTCAATCGGGTGATCCGCCAGTCCGGTTCCAATCTTATCAAAAGAAGCGCCGATTGCAGAGATTACTTTTTTTACGAGCAAAGGCGTTCCCAATGCGCCCGCAGAGATAATTACAGCATCTGCATTAACAGAATGCTTTTTCGACCCTGAACAATAATTGACTGATTTTATCCGCTTATCTTCTGAAACAAAGTCTATATCGCTCACTGAATAAAAGGCGTTGACTCCATTTTCAACATCCAGCTTTCTATATTTTTCAGGATAAAGCAGACAATCAATACCATCCGGGAAAGCACCTGTTTTTTCAGCAACCAAACTCATTTGTGATAATATATTTTTATATTCATCTGAATAAGGATTGTCCAACCAGTAAAGCTTGCAAGCCGCTCTATCAATGTATGATTCAGCTTCGGTTATTACTTCCTTAAACTCTTCAGAGGTAATATCTTCGCCATTTAGAGGTATTAAGCCATTATGCCAAAGATTCGTTGTGCCGCCGCCGCCTATACAAAAAGTTTTTACTCCCGCAAAAGGTTTTTGAATAAAATTAACTTCAGGGTATTTAATACCATTCTTGTCTCCGGCTTCAAGTAAGGTAACGTCACAATTTTCAACAAGTTCATTACATAGCAAGGTGCCGGCTAATCCGGCTCCGATGATTACCACATTTTTCTTCATAAAATACCTTAATGGGGTAGAAAGGGGGTAATATTTATTGCTTATTGCTCCAAAAACAGGTGTTTTTTGCTCTTGCCATCTGCCCGTGCTCTTTTCTTAAAAGTGTATTTTTTGGCCCTGAAAATGGCTATTTGAGGCCTTATCTGACGCTAATTTTTAACGTTTTATATATTATCTCAATATGTTGCTGTGGCCCATCCCCCATTCGCGATCGTGATTGATTGACAAAGTGTACCACTTGTGGTGTATTATGATAAAAATTTGAAAGGGAGAAAAAACAAAATGCCTGCTAAAAATCCACGAATCAATATTGTCCTTGATATGTCTTTATATAAAAACGTGCAATTTCTTGCGGAGAAGGATGGTATGTCTCTTTCCTCAAAAGCTAGAGAACTACTTAAAGAGGCCATGGAAATTCATGAGGATATTTATTTGTCCAATATTGCCGAAGAAAGAGAAAGGACATTTGATATAACCTCAGCTCTGACTCATGAAGAAGTCTGGTCATAATGGCTTATAAACTAATTTATCATACTGACGTAAAAAATACCGATTTGCCTAAAATAGACAACAAAAACAAGGGAATGATTAAAAGAGCCATAAAAGAACGCTTGGCTATACATCCGGAAAAATATGGAAGTCCTTTACAGCGAACCCTTAAAGGATATTGGAAATTACGTGTTGGCGGCTACCGTGTTATTTTCAAAATATCAGGATATGATATATTCATTTTGGGTATAATGAATCGAAAGAGTGTGTATTCACAAATCAATAAACGCGTAATTGTTCAATAAATAGAAGATACAGCCAATGATTCTGATGTGTTTATCAATTTCATTATATGTTGTGGTAATGGATCGTTTGGCAATATCCAACGTAGCCATATATGCGTATCCATCAAAATTATTTAAGAATATTCCAATCTTCAGGTGGTACAACGGGAGCAATAATATCACCTGTAATTTTACCTTTATGGAATATTTTTGCTGACGGTTGTCTCTTTGTTCCTGCTTTCTTTTGCTTATCGTGTACTATAAAAATGACTTCTATACTGG
>JAGGWL010000080.1 GCA_021157555.1 Deltaproteobacteria bacterium
GATAATCCAAACGTTTTTAAAAGCGTTTTAATGGCATATTTTATTCTGCTCCTTCATGTTTCCTTGATAGGATTTTTGGGCCTTTTGGTAATTTTCTTCTCAGGTATTGTCAATTACATGATATGGATCTTTCTTGCCGCTTCAGCAGTGATTCTGTTATCAGGTTATTATTTTTATAAACGAATGAAAGAACAGGGAAAAACATTCAGAGAGATGGTCGACTCGCCTCTTTTTAGAGGCAGAGCCATTGAGGTAAGCTTTCTCGGGGGCTTTGCGTCATTAAAATTAGGTAAACCCGTGGTACTGCCGATGATAGGGAGCAACAATGCGCATATTTCCCAGCTTGAAGACCAGAGTAAAAATCAGGCGGGCTGTTTTATCAACGAACTAACAGAGCTTACGCGTTTGCTGGAAAAAAATCTGATTACCCTAGAAGAATATAATATTGCAAAAAAGCGAATTTTTAAATAATTTCTAATGAAACAACTTCATATTGCCCTGCTTTCCGGTGGAATATCTTCCGAGCGTAAAATTTCTCTCAAAAGCGGTGACCATGTCTATGCGGCTCTTGACCGGCAAAAATACATAGTCACAAGATATGACCCCAAAACCGATATTAACCGGCTTGTATCGGATGCACCCGAAATCGACGCAGCTTTTATAGCAATGCACGGCCCTATGGGTGAAGACGGCACTATCCAAGGATTGCTGGATCTTCTTGATATTCCTTATCAGGGTTCAGGAGTGCCTGGAAGTGCTATGGCTATGAACAAACTTGTTTCAAAACAGCTTTACAAGTGTTCCGGCATCCCTGTGCCACCTTACATTGTTATTAACCATAATACGAAAATCAATTCTGACGATTGCATCAAACGTCTGGATCTTCCGATTATAGTTAAACCTGTTAATGGAGGTTCAAGCCTGGGCATGAGTATAGTTTATGAAAAAAATAAATTACAAAAAGCAATAGATAAAGCTTTTGAGCATGATAATACAATTTTGCTGGAAGCTTATATAAAAGGAATTGAATTAACAGTCGGTATTATTGGCAACGCCAGCCTTAATGCCTTGCCTGTAATAGAAATAATACCTGACAAGCAATTTGATTTTTTTAACCATACTGCAAAATATGAAAAAGGCGCAACCAATGAAATATGTCCTGCACGTATAGGTGATGCTTTAACGGAAAAAGCACAATCATATGCAAAAACAGCACACAATGCGCTTTTTTGCAGCGGATACAGCAGAACGGACATGATCCTTCAAAAAAATGATATCTATATTCTTGAAACCAACACTATCCCGGGCATGACTTTGACAAGTCTTTTCCCGCTTGCTGCTGAAAAAGCGGGATTATCTTTTGATAGGCTACTTGATCTGCTGATCAATCTGAGTATAGAGGAGCACAAACAAAAACGAACCGGAAAAGCCCGTGATCAGGAGGAAGCAGTAGTATGAAAATTCTTGTAATAGGAAGCGGCGGCAGAGAACATGCGCTGGTATGGAAAATAGCACAAAGTCCAAAAGTAAAAAAAATATTTTGCGCCCCAGGAAATGCAGGTATTGCAGATCTGGCTGCACTTGTTCCCATTGAAGTCGATAAAATAAATCAATTGGCCGATTTTGCTAAAAAAGAAAAAATTGATTTAACTGTTGTAGGGCCGGAAGGTCCGCTTTCAACCGGAATTGTAGATATTTTTGAACAAGAGGGTCTAAAAATTTTCGGTCCTTCCAAAATGGCTGCCAGGCTGGAAGCAAGCAAGTCCTTTGCCAAGTCATTAATGGGAAAATATAACATCCCTACCGCCGAAGGACGAGCCTTTACCAGTTTTAAAAAAGCAGAGGACTACATCAACAAAAAAGGTGCCCCTTTAGTGCTTAAAGCAGATGGGTTAGCAGCGGGAAAAGGCGTAATCTTATGCAGTACAGTAGACGAAGCACTTAAAGCGTTAAACTTGATCCTTAAGGAACATGCCTTTGGTAATGCGGGTAAAAAAGTTGTAATTGAAGAACTTCTTTATGGTGAAGAGGCCTCCTTTATAGCATTTTCAGACGGCAAAAATTTACTGGCCTTGCCATCATCCCAGGATCATAAAGCAGTATTCGATAATGACAAAGGTCCTAACACAGGCGGCATGGGTGCTTACTCTCCCGCACCGATTATAGACCGGTATATGCATCGAAAAATTATGGAAGAAGTCATGCAGCCGATTGTCAGTGCAATGGCTTCGGAAGGATCTCCTTATAAAGGTTTTTTATATGCCGGCCTGATGATTAACAAAGATCAGATCAAGGTTCTGGAGTTTAATGTGCGCCTGGGAGATCCTGAAGCACAACCACTATTGATGCGCCTGAAATCCGATATTATCCCGATTATGGAGGCTGTTGCAGATGGCGGGCTTGATAAATGCAATCTGGAAATTGATCCACGAGCATCTGTTTGCGTGATTATGGCTTCAGGCGGATATCCAGGTTCCTACAAAAAAGATTTCAAGATCACCGGGATTGATAACGCCCGCCGCATGAGGGATGTCCTGGTATTCCATGCCGGCACTGAAATTAAAGATAAAACATTTGTTACAACAGGTGGACGTGTGCTTGGAGTTACGGCTCTGGGAGATACTGTAAAAAAGGCTGTATCACGATCATACCTGGCTGTTTCAAAGATTAAATGGAATAAAGCGCACTATCGCAAAGATATAGGGCAGAAGGCTTTAAAAATGCTCGCCCAAACTCCTGTGGTAGGAATTGTCATGGGAAGTGATTCCGATCTGGAAATTATGGAAGAGACCGTAGGTATTTTAAAAAAATTCGGTATTGCATTCGAAATAACAATTGCTTCAGCTCACAGAACTCCGGAAAGGGCATCAGAATATGCATCCTCTGCCGTCAGCAGGGGACTAAAAGTGATTATTGCCGGCGCAGGTCATGCTGCCCATCTTGCCGGAGTTATTGCGGCCAATACATGCCTTCCTGTTATCGGCGTTCCAATAGATTCTTCATGTTTAAAAGGCCTGGACGCCCTGCTGTCCACAGTTCAGATGCCTCCGGGAATTCCTGTCGCAACTATGGCCATAGGAAAATCGGGTGCACGCAATGCAGGTATTTTTGCGGCCCGGATACTTGCTGTTTCAAACCCGAATATAGCTGCAATGCTGAATCAATTCAAAAAGGAAATGGCTGACCAGGTTGACAGGAAAGCAGAAAAACTTAAAATTTATTAATCCCGATACTCCAGAACCTGATTTAATTCTTGAAGCTGCAAATATTATCAAGCAGGGTGGGGTTATAGTTTTTCCCACAAGGGGACTTTATGGTATCGGTGCTGATGCTTTGAACCTTAAAGCTGTACAGCGAGTTTTTGAGATAAAACAACGGCCATTAAATAAACCTGTATCTGTGCTGATAAACGATTTAAAGGATTTGGACAAAGTTGCGGCAAATGTTTCTGCGATTGCGAAATTAATAATGAATCAATTCTGGCCGGGTAAGGTTACCATTATATTTCAAGCTAAAAAAGGGCTGCCAAAAAATCTTACTGCCGGTTCAGGCAAAATAGGAGTCCGTTTACCTGCCCATAAAGTGGCATGTGCAATTGTCAGCAGCATAACTGTACCGCTAACAGGAACAAGCGCTAATATTTCAGGAATTGCAGGTTGTTCAAACATTAAGGCTTTGGATCCATTAATACTGGATCGGGTAAATCTTGTATTAGACGCAGGTTGCCTGAAGGGCGGGAGAGGCTCAAGCATAATTGATGTTACGCTGAATCCACCTGCAGTTTTACGGGAGGGAGAGATCTCAGCAAAAAAAATTTTACAGATTATTGGCCAGGATTACGGTAAAAATTGTTGACAAAAGATAGTTATATTTAATATTCTGATTTTTTTATGCCGGAGTGGTGAAACTGGTAGACGCAGAGGACTCAAAATCCTCCGGGGGCAACTCCGTGTCGGTTCAATTCCGACCTCCGGTACCAAACAATA
>JAGGWL010000169.1 GCA_021157555.1 Deltaproteobacteria bacterium
CTTTTAAACTCCTTTTTTTTTATATGAAAGTACCTAAAGTGGTAGAGACAAGGCATGCCTTGTCTCTACGCATGCCTAAAGTTAAGGATTTCAATCAATTATATTATTTTTGTTTGGCAATAGTTATTTTTTTACTGTTAAAAGTCTTGTGTTTACCACTATATAATGAGATGAAAGTTGATAAATTATTTTATAAAAGTGTAATTGTCTGGAGTCAAATTTAATTTTTATTATGCCGAACATCAAATTCAATAATTCATCCATGCCGATTATTTCAATTGTCGGTAATTCCGGATCTGGCAAGACCACCCTGCTGGTCAAAATGATTCCCATTCTTAAACAGCGCGGGTTTAAGGTTGGTACTATCAAGCACGATTTGCATGGGTTTGAAATTGATAAGCCCGGCAAAGATAGCTGGAAGCACAAACAAGCAGGGGCTGATACAACCATTATATCATCTCCCTCAAAAATCGGGATAGTCAAGGATGTAGATCATGACTACAAACCAGAAGAACTTATGCTTTTTTTTTCCGGTATGGATATCATCCTGACTGAAGGTTATAAACGTGGGAAGATGCCTAAAATAGAAGTATTCAGGCCTGAGATATGTAAAGAACCCATATGCAGGGATGATAAAAATTTGATTGGAATTATTAGTA
Organism: Deltaproteobacteria bacterium; assembly: GCA_021157555.1. Taxonomy (GTDB): domain Bacteria; phylum Desulfobacterota; class Desulfobacteria; order Desulfobacterales; family BuS5; genus BuS5. Next base: position 660 of record JAGGWL010000169.1, read on the forward strand.
ATGTTCAGGTGGATATTGGCGTTCCTGTTTTACGGTTCGATGATTTGCAGGGTATTGCCGATTTAGTAATAAGGTATTGCACTTTATAGATTATTTGTGCTGATGAATTTTTACAAAACGGCCAAATTAAAACCCAAAGCAAACATAATATAATTTTTTGGTCGGGGCGAGAAGATTTGAACTTCCGACCCCTTGAACCCCATTCAAGTGCGCTACCAGACTGCGCTACGCCCCGACTTCTGTGTTAATTAGCAATTTGTTTTTATTATGTCAAGGAACTACTTGATAAATCATTTACAGAACAGCAAAAAGAATATTTCCTCCCCGTTCTTTAGCGCTAAATGTTAATCATATTTCCCAGGATTTTTGCTGGCTTTGGATACAGGTAATACATGTGAGTGTGGCATATTGAAGCGACTTTTCCATTTCAAAGAAACGCTTGACCAGTATATATTATAGCTATATAATATATAAAATATGGATATTGGTTTTGAGAAATTTATCGAATTTCAATGGGATGAAGGTAAGAAACGAGAACAAAATACCTATGGAAGATTTTTCATCTATTATTTCAAACACTCCTCTTTTTAAAGGGCTTCCAAAAAATCAGCTTGAAAAGATTGGTAAAATAGCTGTTAAAAAGAATTTTGAAAAAGGAGAGTTGATTTTTTCAGAAGATGATCAAGGTGATGGGTTTTATATTGTTGCAAGGGGAAGGGTAAAGATTTACAAAATTTCTCTGGACGGAAAAGAGCAGATACTCCATATTTTTGACCAGGGTGAGCCTTTTGGTGAAGTGCCGGTTTTTAGTGGTAGTTTGTTCCCCGCAAATGCTCAGGCCATTTCAAAATGCAGCTTGATATTTTTTCCAAGAAACGCGTTTATTCAATTAATATCTGAAAATATACCGATTGTTATGAACATGCTGGGCGTACTTTCCATGCGCTTGCGCCAGTTTACAATACAAATAGAAAATCTCTCATTAAAGGATGTCCCGGGTCGACTTGCAGGATACCTTTTACTTTTGGCTGAAGAGCAGCAAAGTGAAGATATTATTCGGCTGAACATATCAAAGGGACAGCTTGCAAGCCTTTTGGGAACAATACCTGAAACCTTGTCCAGAATTTTTTCTAAAATGAATGAAATGGGGCTGATTGAAGTTGAAGGCAGGAGTATAAAGATTCTTGATACAGATGGGCTGGAAGATCTGGCTCTACATGGGAAAATATAAGGAACGGGAACGAAATGAATTTTGGAGTATAGAATGCTTTGGTAAAAAATAAAATAAATGAAAAACAGAGCAAGCATTTAAAGCTGTTGCCTGGTGTTGATCATATACTTAAAAAGGCAAGGGACAACAGCCTTTTTAATGATATTCCAAAATCTGTTGTTATCAAAGCTGTACGTTCTGTTATCGCAAAACTTAGAGAATCAATACTTGATAATAATAAAAATTTTAGCGATTCAAATTTGACGGATGCTTTAATTTTATCTGATGTTGAAAAACTGGTTCAAGAGGATATGCGGCCAAACTTTAAACGGGTAATTAACGCCACTGGTGTAGTCGTTCATACAAACCTTGGTCGGTCTTTATTAGCAAAAGAGGCTTTAAAAAATATTGTTGATATTGCGGGAGGATATTCCAACCTTGAATTTGATTTGCTGAATGGAAAGCGAGGTTCAAGGTACAGCCTGGTAGAAAATATTTTATGCGAAATAAGCGGTGCGGAATCTGCCATGGTTGTCAATAATAATGCAGGAGCAGTTTTTTTAAGTCTCAATACTGTTGCCAAACAAAAAGAGGTTATTGTTTCCAGGGGTGAACTTGTGGAGATAGGCGGCTCCTTTCGCATTCCGGATGTTATGGAAAAAAGCGGCGCGATTTTAAAAGAAGTCGGAACAACCAACAGGACTCATTTAAAAGATTATGAAAATGCCATCTCGGAAAATACCGGTCTGCTTTTAAAAGTACATACCAGCAACTACAGCGTGATTGGTTTTACAGCCGCTGTTTCTTTGAAAGAGATGGTCGCTCTTGGTAATAAATCCAGACTGCCGGTAATGGAAGATTTGGGAAGCGGGACTTTTATAGATTTTTCAAAATACAATATGACCAAAGAGCCCACTATTCAGGAATCTGTAGCGTCAGGCGCTGATATAATAACCTTTAGCGGTGATAAACTCCTGGGCGGCCCCCAGGCAGGCATAATAATCGGCAGTAAAATTTTTATAAATCAAATTAAGCAAAACCCTCTTGCCAGGGCATTGAGGATTGACAAACTTACCCTGGCCGCACTTGAAAGCACCTTGAGATTTTACAGGGAACCGGAAAAAGCAGTCAAGGCAATTCCAACTTTACGCATGCTGACTATTCCACTGAGCGATATCAAAGATAAGGCAGAGAAACTTGTAAAAATGCTATCGGATATTGATGAACCCGATTTCAATAAATCAGGCCTTAATCAATCAGAGCTTTCTGTCAGTATTTCCAATATATCCTCACGCGCAGGCGGAGGTGCGCTGCCTCTGCTTGATCTGCCAAGTAAAGCCGTAAGGATTTCGATTGCCGGCATATCCGCAAATTCGATTGAAAAATCAATGCGCCTGAATAACCCTCCGATTATCGGCAGAATTGAAGACGATCTGTTTGTTCTGGATTTAAGAACAATACACAACGAGGAACTTGCTTTTATTGTCTCTGCAATCAAACAAATTATGAAAACGAAAGACAATTAATATTATGGATAAAAAAAACATTATACTGGAGATTCTAAATAAAAGCCTGCAAGTAAAAGAGCTTTCCATCAAAAATAATATTGATCGGATAATCAAGGCAGCCGATCTCATTTCCGAAGCAATAAAGAGCGGACATAAAATTTTGCTTTTTGGAAATGGGGGCAGCGCTGGAGACGCTCAGCATCTTGCGGCGGAATTTGTAAACCGCTTTAAAATAGAGCGTCCTCCTCTGGCCGCGCTTGCATTGACAACAGATACATCAATTATTACAAGTATTGGCAATGATTATGATTTTGATGAAATTTTTTCCAAACAAATCATGGCACTTGGACAAAAGGGTGATATCGCAATCGGAATAAGCACCAGCGGTAACTCCGGCAATGTGCTTAAAGCGGTTAATGCCGCAAAAACCAATGGAATTTTTACAATCGGATTTACAGGAAAAGGTGGTAAGCTGGCCGAAACAGCCGATCTTACCTTAACTGTTACATCTGATACAATCGCGCGGATTCAGGAAGTCCATATAACCATGGGACATATAATCTGTGATCTCGTAGATCGTATATTATTCCCTGAACTAATATCATGATGAATTTATTTAAACCAATAGACCTGAGCAAAATCACAACATATCCACTTGGAGATAGAAAAAGCAAGGTCTCTGATCTTGATTTTGCAAAAAAATGGGTTAAAGGGTCCTCTTTTGAGACTTTTTTGGAAGGATTGCCCAACATTTTGGCTGGAAATCATGTCAGGGCAATTATATCATCCATCGTTGC
>JAGGWL010000081.1 GCA_021157555.1 Deltaproteobacteria bacterium
CCTTAAGGAACTACCCGCCAATAACTTGAACATCTCACATCTTATCTTCAATTCTTTCCATGAGCCTGGGACTACTTTACGAGCGTTCTCTAACACGTTTACTTATCAATAACCATGCAATTCTATTGACAATATTAATTATAGTATATATTATTAAAGGTTGAAGTTCATAAAACATGGATATTCTTTTTTATGATATTGAGAGGAAAAATAAATGAAAATAGCGGTAAGCGGGAAAGGCGGAGTCGGCAAAACAACCTTTGCAGCACTTTTGATTAGAGCTTTAAACCTGGAGGGCAAGCATATACTTGCGGTTGATGCGGATCCTGATGCCAACCTGGCTGCGGCAATCGGAATCACCAATGCTGATAAAATTACGCCTATATCAGATATGAAAGAACTGATATATGAAAGAACTGAAGCAAGGCCAGGTACAGTGGGAGGTTTTTTTAAGCTAAACCCCAAAGTGAATGATCTTCCGGACAAACTTTCAGCAAAATTTGAAAACATCAGCCTCATGCGGCTTGGAAGTGTGAAAAAAGGTGGCTCCGGATGTTTGTGCCCTGCCAGTACCTTGTTGCGCGCCCTTATTACCCATATTGTGCTGATACGTGATGATGTGGTGGTTATGGATATGGAGGCCGGCATAGAACATCTTGGCAGAGCAACTGCTTCGGCGGTTGACAAACTTATTATAGTTGTGGAGCCTGGTCGCAGAAGTATTGAAACCGCAACTCATATTAGGGAACTTGCATCTGAAATAGGTTTAAAAAATATACTTTTGGTCGGCAACAAAATCCGGGGGAAAAAGGATGAAGAATTTTTGAAAAAAAATCTTTTCGATTTACCATTTCTCGGCTTGATTCCGTATGATGACGCTTTAATTGAAGCGGATCTTAATGGAATTTCTCCTTTTGACGTCGATTCTTCTGCAAAAAACATTGTTTGTAATATGATCTCAGGACTTTAATGTATATAAAAAAAGCAAAACCGGAGAAAAAACGATTTCAGCAAAAACTTCGTTTAAAAATTAAACCATCAGCCGATTCAGCCTTGAAAAAAGTTTTTGCATCAATCGGTGTGCCTGAAAAAGTTAAATTCAAACCCGATTCTTTTCAACTTGATGCTATCAAGGCGATACAGACAACGGACTGCCTGGTTACTGTTCCAACAGGAGCAGGGAAGACCTGGATTGCCGAAAAAGCTATAGAAGAGACTTTGAAAAAGGGTGGCAGAGCATGGTATGCTTCTCCTTTAAAGGCACTAACTAACTCGAAATATAGTGAATTCGCAGGGATTTTCGGATCAAAGAATCTGGGTATCCTTACCGGCGACAGAAAAGAAAATCCCGATGCTCCGGTTATAACAGGAACCACTGAAATATTGCGTAATCAGCTTTACGATGCCATGCACAGCGGAGAGGCATTGAATACAGACCTGGTGATTCTTGACGAGGCGCATTTTCTCGGCGACCTGGAACGTGGGGTAGTCTGGGAAGAGATAATGATATACCTGCCACATAGAATACCTCTTCTCATGCTTTCCGCAACTATCGGAAATGCTGAACAAATAGCGGCATGGCTAGAATCTGTACGCATTAAGAAATGTACCGTTATTGAAGAAACAAAAAGGCCGGTGCCTCTTTTTCCGCTTTTTTTCCATCCATCAGGAAAGCTCCTGCCCCTTACCAGACATGGAAGTCGGCAAGAAAAAAGAAGTGATGAAAAAGAGAGGCTGCACGCTAAAGTAATATCATTTTTAGATGAAAAAAAACCTCCCCGACTGGCTATACCGGGAAGGCTGCCCCCATTCAGCGATATAATGGGGGTAATGAAAAAATATAATCTCCTGCCGGCTATTTTTTTTCTCAAATCACGCGCTGATTGTGATAACGCTTTGAAATTATGTTCATCCATGCTGCCTCAACATAAAAAAAGAGCTATAAAGCATAGGATAGGCGAACTTGTACGGGAAAATACTCACATAGCTTTGCATCCCCAGCTTCAACATTTAAAAGGTATGGGCGTTGGCGCTCATCATAGCGGCCAGCTTCCAGCCTGGAAGCTACTTCTCGAAACCTTAATGACAGAAGGTCTGCTTGATGCTGTTTTTGCGACATCCACAGTTGCAGCGGGAGTAAATTTTCCTGCCAGAAGCATTGTAATGCTTAATTCAGACAGATTCAACGGCAAGGAATTCATTCCTCTCAGCTCAAATGAATTTCACCAGATGACCGGACGGGCAGGGAGAAGAGGGATGGACAAGATTGGATTTGCCATGCTTATTCCCGGAAAATTTATGGACCTGCCGCTTATAGCCAGGCTCGTAAATTCAGCCCCCTCGCAAGTGTTGAGTCAGATTAAAATCAATTTTTCAATGGTTTTAAACCTGCTCCTTTCACATAACCCGAATCAGATTAATGATCTGCTGCAACAATCCTTTGCTACCTACCTGATCAGGGATGCCAGAAAAAAAACAAGCACACAAAAAACAACAGAATTCAGGTATAAAGCTCTGGAGCAGGATTTTGAACGGCATATCAATTTTTTGAAGGATAACGGATATGTAACCGAAGAGGGTGCATTGACAGAAGTTGGTTTCTGGGCATCAAAACTGAGAGTTGACCATCCTCTTTTAATAGCTGAAGGCCTTAGAATAGGAATTTTCCCTGAAGAGAATCCGGCGCTGCTGGCTGCTATTATCGCATCCTTTGTTAATGAAAAAGATACAGACGAAAATATTGACAAAAATAAATTTCCGGAAAATCTTGTGGAAACTTATGAGATGGTCAAAA
>JAGGWL010000351.1 GCA_021157555.1 Deltaproteobacteria bacterium
AGCTCTACTTTAAATCTCAACAGGAAATGATTGCTTCTTTTAATGATTTTCCAGGCGCTATTGAACATACCATTGAAATTGCAAATAGATGCAATAATATAGAATTTGATTTCAAAACATATCATTTCCCAAAATTTGTTACTTCTTCAGAGCAGACTGTAGATAAAATTTTTGAGCAAAAGGTAAAAGACGGCTATAAGCAGCGCTGGGAAACGATTTCAAAAAAGAATCCTGATCTTGATAAAACAGTTTACGAGCAAAGACTCGAATATGAAATTTCTATTATCAATGATATGGGGTTTCCAGGATATTTTTTAATTGTTGCAGATTTTATAAATTATGCCAAAAATAATAATATTCCGATAGGACCGGGCAGAGGGTCAGCCGCAGGAAGCTTGGTTGCCTATTCAATGGGAATCACAGATCTGGATCCATTGGAATATGGCCTTATTTTTGAGCGTTTCCTTAATCCTGCCCGTAAAAGCATGCCTGATATAGATGTTGATATCTGCATTAACGGCCGGGAAAAAGTTTTTCAATATGTTGTTGAAAAATATGGCGGCGGTGACTATGTAGCTCAAATCATTACTTTTGGTAAGCTGAAAACGAGAGCCGTAATCAGGGATGTAGGCCGTGCTCTTGGCATACCATTAAGAGAAGTCGACTCAATCGCAAAAATGGTTCCTGATGTTTTGGATATAAGTCTGAGTGATGCTCTGGAACAGGAACCCAAAATCACAGCACTCGCCGAAACTAAACCTGAAATAAATAATCTCATACAGATCTGCCGTGTACTTGAAGGACTGACCAGACATGCATCAACTCATGCCGCAGGAGTTGTTATAGCAGATAAGCCGCTGGTTGAATATCTGCCCCTTTACAAAGGGAAAAAGGGCGAGGTTGTAACCCAGTTTAGTATGAAATATGTCGAAAAAATCGGGCTGGTTAAATTCGATTTTTTAGGACTTAGAAATCTCACAGTCATTGCAGAAGCGATTTCCTTGATTGAGCAGCAGGAAAAAACTGCTCCTGATGTTTTAAATCTTGATCTTGGAGATCAGGATACATATCGTCTTCTTTCATCCGGTGAGACCAAAGGAGTCTTTCAACTGGAAAGCTCTGGAATGAGGGATCTTCTTGTCAGACTAAAACCTGAGTGTTTTGAGGATATTATCGCACTTGTCGCCCTTTATAGACCTGGTCCTCTTGAAAGTGGCATGGTGACTGATTTTGTGGAAAGAAAGCATGGCAGAAAATCAGTCGAATATCTCCTTCCGGAGCTGGAGCCGATTCTCAAAGAGACCTATGGAGTAATCGTCTATCAGGAGCAGGTCATGAAAATTGCCAGTGTTTTGGCTGACTATTCGATGTCCGAGGCTGATGATTTAAGAAAAGCCATGGGGAAAAAAATTCCTGAAATCCTGGCAAAGCATAGAGAACGGTTCATGAAAGGAGCCGAGAAGAATAATCTAAATCCAGGCAAGGCCGGTATGCTTTTTGATTTAATTGAAAAATTCGGAGGCTACGGGTTTAACAAATCCCACAGCGCGGCTTATGCCTTAATCGCATTTCAGACCGCCTTTCTTAAAGCTCACTATCCAGTGGAACTGATGGCTGCACTGCTTACCAGCGAAATGCATAATCTTGATCATGTTGTAAAATATATTGATGAATGCCGTACCCAGGGAATTACAGTGCTGCCGCCGGATATCAATGAAAGCAATCGTGATTTTATAATCAAGGATGGTGAAATTCGATTTGGACTTGTAGCAGTAAAAAATGTTGGTGAAGGTGCAATTGAATCTATTTGTAAAACACGCGAACAAGGACCGTTTCTCTCGATTTTTGATTTATGTGAACGGGTTGCTTTAAAAAAGGTTAATAAAAGAGTTCTGGAAAGTCTTATTAACTGCGGAACTTTTGATTCCATGGGAGATTTTAGAAGCAGCATGTCTGCTGTTCTGGAAGAGGCTCTTGGTTACGGCCAGCGGGTACAAAAAGAAAAAGTCGACCGTCAGATGAGCCTGTTTGATATGGGCAACCACGCTGGCAAGGCCATTAACAGCCCTAAACTCCCAATAATAGAAGAATGGGATAACCAACAGCTTTTAACGCTTGAAAAAGAAGCGCTGGGTTTTTATATATCAGGCCACCCTTTATCCAAATATCAGGAGATTATAGATAAGTTTACTGATGCAGATACGGTTTCGATTAAAGAAAAAAAAGAAGGCTCTGCTGTCAGGATAGGCGGAATAATATCTAAGATTAAAACCATAAGAACAAAAAAAGGCGAATTGATGGCATTTATAGCAGTGGAAGATATGCTTGGTTCAATTGAAATAACCGTCTTTTCGTCAGTTTATATAGCAGCTTGCGATCTTTTAGTCATTGATACGCCAGTCCTGATTCAGGGGCAGATAGAAAAGGATGAAAACAACATAAAAATTCTTGCTGATACAATTATATCAATGGATCAGGCCGAAGAAACATGGACAGCAAGCATTCATTTTAATTTGCAGCTTAATGAAACGAAAAAAAATCTTCTTGTTAAACTCAGGGATATTGTGAAAAGATATCCCGGTACATGCAATGGCTTTATACATCTTCTTGATGATAAAAAAACCGATACCATTTTTTCAATTTCCAATCACTTGCAGGTAAGGGTCTGCAAGGCATTAATCAGGGAGGTTAATTTGCTGACAGGATATGATTCTGTTAAAACCGTATGCAGCCCCACAAAATTAGTTCCGAAAAAGAATGGTTATCGGGGGAATAATCAAAAAAGGAGATATCATAATGCCTGATTATAATTCCGGGAGGATAAACACTTATGCAATTTTACTGGCAGGAGGTACCGGAACACGTTTATGGCCTGTTTCAAGAGAGCTTTACCCCAAACAACTGGTTAGATTCACAGGCGAAGATTCACTGATTCAAAGTACAATAAAAAGACTTTTACCAGTATTGAACAAGGAAAAAATCAGGATAGTCTGTGGTCGAAAGCATGATCACGAAATTGCAAAACAAATGGATGAAGCCGGTGTAAACTCTGATGGGAAAGTTATTTCGGAACCTTGCGGAAGAAATACGGCACCTGCGATTTTACTGGCCGCTTTTGATGTTTTGGCAACAGAAGATGATGCTGTTTTGCTGATTTTTCCGGCTGATCATGTTATAAAAGACGTAAACGAGTTTCATAACAAGATTAAAGCAGCTGTACAACTGGCTAAAGAGGGTTCTATTGTAACTTTCGGCATAACTCCTCATTATCCGGAAACAGGATATGGATATATCGAAGGATCAGAATCGAATGCGCTATATGATGACGCTCGAAAAATTAAACGTTTTGTTGAAAAACCGGACAAAATTACCGCTGAAAAATATTTAAAAGCAGGTAATTTTTTCTGGAACAGCGGTATGTTTGCCTTTAAGGCATCTATCCTTATTGAAGAATTTAAAATCTATCAACCCGCTCTTTTGCGAACAATGGAAGAAATATTCCATAAAAATAAGCCGGTTACTAAAACAGATTATGAACGATTAGAAAATATTTCAATTGATTATGCCATTCTGGAGAAGACAGACAAAGGCGTTGTGCTTCCTTCGGATTTTGGATGGAGTGATATAGGTTCCTGGAAGTCACTGTATGACTTTCTTGAAAAAGACTCTAACAATAATGTAATCGGTGGCGATGTGATTGCGCATAATACTGAAAAATGCTTTATCATGGGTCATGAAAGGCTTATTGCTGCCAGTAATCTTGAAAATATTGCTATAATCGAAACCTCGGATTCCGTATTTATCTCTAACCTTGATAGCAGTCGTGATGTTAAAGCTGTTGTAACAAAACTTAAAGAAAAAGGACGCCCGGAATATTATCAGCATAAATTCGTCCATCATCCATGGGGCATAGTAACCAGTCTGGAAGAAAAAAAAGGATATAATGTAAAAAAAATTCTTGTTTACCCTAAAAAAAGTATGGAATTTGCTAATTCAGGCATAACAAATCTTACTGTAATTAAAGGCTGCACGGCGATTTCTTCTGGTAGTAACAGCCAAACATGTAAAAAGGGTGAATCTATTACGCTTTCTGATAAAGATACTATAAAAATATTAAACAATAACTCAAATCCGCTCTGTATTATTCAGGTGGAGATTGGATAATTAATAGATATGAAAGTACCGCTTCTTGATTTAAAAAATCAGTATCAAACCATCAAGGATGAAATTCTTGAATCTTTACACGAATTAATTGAAAGCCAGTATTTTATACTTGGACCCCATGTTGAGTCTCTTGAAAAAGAGATAGCGCTTTATTGCCGGGCCGGGTTTGCAACAGGTGTATCCTCCGGCACTGATGCACTGCTAATTTCGCTTATGGCTGCTGATATAAAACAAGGAGATACGGTTATTACAATACCTTATACCTTTTTTGCAACACCAGGTTCAATAGCCCGGACAGGAGCAAGAGTTTTATTCGCAGATATTGATCCTGATACCTATAATATATCGCCACAAAGCATTGAAAAAAAACTTGCAGGGCTTGATGATTCAGAAAAAGCCTCTTTAAAAGCCATAATCCCTGTTCACCTTTATGGACAGTGCGCTGAAATGGATGAGATTTTGCAAATCAGCAAAAAATATAATCTTGTCATTATTGAAGATGCTGCCCAGGCCATAGGTGCTGAATATAAAGGAACTCGTGCCGGATCTATCGGTGATATGGGATGCTTTTCCTTTTTTCCTTCCAAGAATCTTGGCGCTTTTGGCGATGGGGGCATGGTAACCACAAATTCCGAAGAACTGCATCATAAACTATGTATACTCAGGGGCCACGGTTCTGATCCTAAATATTATCATAAATTGATTGGGGGAAATTTCAGGCTTGATGCAATTCAGGCTGCGGTAATCTCCATAAAACTAAAGTATCTTGACCAATGGACAAAAGCCAGGCAACAAAACGCAAACAAGTACAGAGAACTTTTTGCGGAAACGGACCTGGGCAGCATCATTAAACTGCCGCTTGAAAAAGAAAATCGGCATATATATAATCAGTTCGTTATAAGTTTGAAACAGAACAGAGATGAACTGCGGAAATACCTGCAGGAAGCAGGCATAGGAACAGAAATTTATTATCCTGTTCCCATGCATCTGCAAGAGTGCTTTGCATATCTGAATTATAAAAAAGGAGATTTCCCTGAATCAGAATATGCAGCAGAGCATACCCTGGCACTCCCGATTTACCCCGAGCTATCCGATGACCAAATAGAGTATGTGGTCACAATTATCAAGGAATTTTATACTAAAGGTATTAAATTCTAATACCACCGCTGGCATCAATTGTAATACCGGTAATCAGTTCATTTTCTATAATATAAAGAGCTGTATGAGCTATTTCTTCAGGTTCACCCATCCGGCCGATTGGAATTATTTTTTCCCACTTGGCAAGAGCTTCCGATTTCATATCTTGCATAACCATAGGTGTTGCTATAAATCCGGGAGCAATCGCGGCGGATCTAATTTTATATTTGGCAAGTTCTTTTGACCAGACAACAGTCATTGCAGAGACACCGGCTTTTGCAGCACTGTAATTAGTTTGCCCCATATTCCCATGTCTGGCAATTGATGACATCGGGATTATAACCCCTCCGTTTCCGCAATTAATCATTTGTACGGCAGCTTCACGTCCACTAAGAAATACTCCCGTCAGATTAACGTTGATAATAGCCTGCCATTGATCAAGTGCCATTTTTTTGACAACTTTTTTTGTCTCTTTATCGGCTTTTACAAAAACTCCGTCACGAAGAATACCCGCATTCAGTACAGCCACATCCAAGCGTCCGGTATCGTCAACTATTTTTTGCATCAATGCTTCAACATCGGCTTCCTTTGAAACATCACAAGGAATTCCTATTGCCTTGCCGCCATTATCAATAATCTTTTTTACAGCTTCATCAATTGCTGCTCCAGGCACATCTGTGATAATCGACGTTGCACCCTTGGATGCAAATAATTCGGCCATAGCAAAGCCAATTCCCCTGGCGCTTCCAGTTACAACAGCTATTTTACCATTTAAATCCATGTATGACTCCTTTTAATTAAATTTTAAAATATGAACAGTTTGACAATATAGTTTTAAATACTTAAAATTAGATTAATTGTCAATTTCATTTTTTACATGTTCAAATCATCTTGACTTTTTAAGATAAATAAAATATAATTTATTAATTAAAGCTTTTTTAAAAAAGGGTCGTATCCCATAAACTATGAAACGCGTCGCTTCCACTAAACGTAATACCACTGAAACACAAATCAGCATGGAATTATGCCTGGATGGGCAAGGCAATAGTTCCATATCTACGGGCATTGCGTTTTTTGACCATATGCTTACATTGTTTGCAGCTCATGGCTTTTTTGACCTTAACCTTGTTGCATCAGGAGATCTGGATGTTGATTCGCATCATACAGTTGAGGACGTCGGTTTGGTATTTGGAGAATCTGTAAACAAAGCCCTTGGTGACAGAAAGGGGATCAAGCGTTATGGGTATGCGGTTACCCCTATGGATGATGCACTGACTTCGGTAGTTATTGACCTTTCAAAACGTCCGTTTCTTGTATATAATATCCCGCCTGGAATTAATGCAGCATGCAATTTTGACATATCGGTTGCTAAAGAATTTTTCAGGGCATTTTCGATTAATGCCGGAATGAATCTCCACATAAATGTTTTATATGGTGAGAACCAGCATCATATACTTGAGTCAATATTTAAATCTACAGGAAGAGCCCTTGATCAGGCATCGACTCACGATAAACGTATCAGGGATGTTCTTTCTACAAAAGGTTCCTTATAACCAGCATGCCCTGTCGGGCACAACAAAAAATGAAAGTGCAGTAGAGACAAGGCATGCCTTGTCTCTACAACTTTAGGCATTTTCATATAAAAAATACTCCGGTGATTATATTTATGAAACCAACAGCCACTATAAAAAAGATGCCATACAAGCTGCTGGCATGCATAAGTTTACTGTTTTTTTCAGCCTGCGCAACGCAAGTCGATGAACCGATTAAATTATCAGGGACAGTCAATATTAAAAGACTGCTGATTCTACCTTTTAAAAATATGTCCGCTATTTATGGGGAATCAAATTCCCTGAAATCTCCTTTGAGCGGGCGAGTCTACCTAACAGGGGAAGTGCCGGAAGGTGCAACCGATTTCCTTACAAAAAATCTCAAAGCGCTAATAAAAAGCCGTACTGTTTTTACAGTATTACCGGAAAATCTTGCTAATAACCTGTTATCCAGTTCCATAGCCGGCAATAAAGAGATGCAATCGGAACGGGGACTTTTAATAGAAGCTGGACGTTTTGCTGACGCTGATGTCGTACTTGCCGGATATCTTTATCGTTTCAAACAACGAGTAGGAACAAGCTATGCCGCTGAATCACCTGCTTCAGTTGCTTTTGGTATTCACCTGATCAATGTATCTGACGGTAGAATCTTATGGTCAGGTCATATTGACGAAACTCAACATTCTTTAAGCGATAATCTTTTTGAAATAGGTTTTTTTTTTAAGAGGGGGGCAAAATGGGCCACCTCGGAAGAGATGGCTGTCTCCGGTCTTGAAGAGCTCATTAAAACATTCCCAAAATCATGATTATAATTCCTGCAATAGATATCAAAAAAGGTAAATGTGTACGTCTTTTACAAGGGCGTATGGATAAAGAAACAGTTTTTTCGGAGGATCCTGCAGCTATAGCACAAAGGTGGGAAAAAGAGGGTGCTGAAATAATCCATATTGTGGATCTTGACGGAGCCGTTCAAAAGCATCCTGAAAACCTTGATTCTATCAAAAAAATACTTGAAACAATTAAAATTCCGGTTCAAGCTGGTGGTGGTATCAGGGATGAAAGAACCATTAAAATGTACCTTGATCTCGGAGTAGCAAAGGTTATAATAGGTACAGAAGCTATAAAAAATCCAAAAATGGTTAAGGAAGCATGCAAAGCATTTCCTGGCCGGATTATAGTCGGGATTGATGCACGAAACGGACTGGTTGCTATTGAAGGATGGACCAGGACGACCGGAGTGAAAGCTGTAGAGCTGGCAAAAGAATTTGAAAACAGCGGTGTTGCCGCCATAAACTTTACAGATATACACAGGGACGGGATGCAAACCGGGCCAAACATCGAAGAGACAAGACTGCTTGCCGAAGCGGTTTCGATACCGGTTGTAGCATCGGGCGGGGTCTCTACAATAGAAGATATAAAAAATCTTCTTCCTTTGCAGGAGGCCGGTGTTACGGGTGTAATAGCAGGAAGGTCTCTTTATACCGGCACCTTGAGTCTTGAAAAGGCTGTAAAGCTATTAAAAAAACGCAATTGAATTAAAATTCCTTGACAGAATCAAAGCTTATTCTTATTTTTAAAGTTTTGATTTACCCACCATCAATATTGATTTTTCTCCCGTACATAAATTATAGGGGATGCTTTTCTTGACTCAGCATATCACTGATGAAAAAATTTCTGAAATTCTCAACGCATCAGATATTATAGAAATTATATCTGATGCGGTTGTATTAAAAAAGGCCGGCAGGGAATATATAGGGCTTTGTCCATTCCATGCAGAAAAAAACCCGTCATTTACCGTTAACAGAGAAAAGCAACTATTTTACTGTCACGGCTGCCATGAAGGGGGAAATATTTTTGGTTTTTTGATGAAGCATAATGGCATTTCGTTTCCTGACGCAGCAAAAATGCTGGCTGGCCGATATGGTATAAATATACCTGATAAGTTAATGACTGCCGCACAAAAAAAAAAGTTTAATGAAAGAGAGAATCTTGTTGCAGTTAACCGGGATGCCAATGTTTTTTTTCAAAATTCACTAATTAAGAGCAATAATGGTACAAAGGCTTTAACTTATTTAAATAAGCGGGGAATATCACAAGAATCTATTAATGATTTCCGTCTGGGTTATGCTCCTGCTGGATGGGATAATCTTTTAACATATTTTTTAAAAAATAAAAAATCATTAAGTTTTGTTGAAAAAACCGGACTTCTTGTTTCCAAAAAAGACAATAAAGGATTTTATGACCGATTCAGGGATCGAATAATATTCCCTATTATAGATGTAAACTCACAGATAATTGGTTTTGGCGGACGTGTTATGGATAATTCAAAACCAAAATATCTTAATTCACCTGAAACTGTTCTGTATAATAAAAGCCGATCCTTATATGGCCTCAACATCTCAAAAAATGAATGCCGAAGATCAGGCATAGTCTATATTGTTGAGGGATATTTCGACCTTGTTGCATTGTATCAGCACGGCATAAAAAATGTCGTTGCAACACTTGGAACAGCTATAACAGAGTCGCATGTACGTCTTCTGAAGGGTTTTATTGGTAAAAAAGGGAGAATTGTTCTGGTCTATGATTCAGATGAAGCAGGCTTAAAAGCTGCACAGCGAAGCGTAAAATTTTTTGACAAGGAATATGCCGATGCCAGAATTTTAACATTGCCGGATGGATACGATCCTGATTCATATATTTTTAAATTTGGAAAAGAATCATTTCTTCAGGCTTCATCCCGCGCATTGGCAGTTATACCTTTTTTAATAGAGTCAGCCGAAAAAAAGTATGGGCTTTCCACCGAGGGTAAAATAGAGATAATTTCCAAAATATCAAAAATTTTGGCACCTGTTAGTGATAATGTAGTAAGATCTATGTATACCAAGGAACTGGCAGAGCGTACAGGTATTAATGAAACAGCCATTCTGGAAAGAATTAGAGAGATCAGAAAAAAAGATAGTATTCATAATAACAGACAGTTTGAATTATCAGGACATATTGGAGAAACAGGCAATAGTAACAACTGGCATAAAAGAAAATTCCGTATAGAACGACACATCATCTCCATGATGCTTCAATTTCCTGATATTTTATCAGAAATCAGCAAACAGAATGTTCTGGAATATTTTGAGGACAGATCTTTAAAGTCAGTCGGCAAGATGCTTTTGCAACGGATGGGCAGAGAAGGGAAAAATATCTCTGAAATGCTTACAATAGTTGATGACAAAACACAAAAAAGTATTATTACTTCCTTAATGACAAGAAAAGAGCCGTCGGATATTAATGCCAGAAACAGGCTTATATCAAACTTTGTTGCTTTTCGAAAAGATAATAGAAATAATTTTGTACTTAAAAATGTCAAAACGGCTGAAGAGAATAATGATGATGAATTGCTTTTACAGTCTTTAATAGAAGGTAATCGTCGCCTAAAAGTTTTAAAAGAGACCCAGATTAAATTTAAAAAAAAACTATCATAAGGGACGCGGAAAAAAATAATCGTTCCAAGAAGCGCCCGGATTTGGGTTGATTTTGGTCGATCGTAAATTTTAAAAGGCGCAGTAATAGTGAACTATTCCAAGGTTTTTGAAATTTGGGATCGGGCAAAAGCAGCCTGAAGCGGGGATGATTATTGGGATGATTATTTTTTTCCACATCCCTAAGGATTGTGGAAATTATTTTGTCCCCGTTCCCAAGGTCTCGTATAAAATCTTTAGAATATCCAGGAGGCAAGCTCTATGGCTAATAAATCCGCTTCTGACCGGAAAAATGCCACAAAAAAAATATTAAAAGTATTAAAAAAACTTATAGATAAAGGGAAGAGGAACGGATTCCTTACTTATGCCGATCTCTATCATGCACTTCCTGAGAAAGAGAGATCTTCTGAAAAGTTTGATGAAGTAATTATTGAACTTGAAAATCTTGGTATAAATATTGTCAATAAGCAGAAACCCAAAATAGTTGAAAAAAATAAAAAGAAATTAACTTATGCGGCACAACTGAACGTAACCGACAAAGACGACTACGGTTCAGTGACAGATCCTGTTAAAATGTATCTTCGCGAAATGGGGATGGTTACTCTGTTAAGCCGTGAGGGTGAAGTAGAAATAGCAAAAAAGATAGAAGCAGGTGAACAGGAAATTTTAAAGGCTCTTCTTGATACCAAAATAAGTGTAGACTGTATTCTTGATTTTGCTACCCAAATTGAAACTGGCGAAATGCGGCCAAGGTATGTATTACGGGATCTTGATGAAGGGGATCTATATGTTGATGAGATAGAACAGGTAGAAAAATTTTTAGAGCTAATGAAGTCAATACGAAAACTAAACGAACAAAATGAATTATTCCGGGAAAAATTATTTTTACAAGACTTTACAACCTTTGAAAAATGTAAAATCGAAAAATCTATAACTATAAGAAATAATAAAATATTCTCATTGCTCTCCAGCTGGAAACTTGGAAACAAGGTTACCGATACAATCAATGAGAGGGTAAATAGAGAGATAAACTGGTTTAAAGCAAGGCAGGGTCAAATTAAAGATACATTAGACATACTGAGCATCCCTGTTGTAGAAATTAGATCTGTGCTTGCAAATAAAGATAATTTTATTGAACTATTAAGAAATACTTCTTAATAGTTCAATAAAAT
>JAGGWL010000267.1 GCA_021157555.1 Deltaproteobacteria bacterium
CAGCCGCGATAAGTGGACCGTGTGCGTAGCGCAGCGGAGCTCACGGTCCACTTATCGGTGTTAATAAATAGAAAAAATTTCTGTCTATCCATATATTAAATTAAAATTAGATGATTTTTTTTGAATTCTTTGACTCTTTTATTTGTTATCAAGCTTTCTATTTAAAAATAGAATACAATCATGATGTAGAAATTAAGTTGAAATTCAAACCGAATCTGGAATATCGTTTAATGCGGGAGGGATAGACTTTTTACGAATCCATATTTGATGTTCACCCTTCATGCTAAAATGAACATTCTTTACAGCTCTCCATCCGTCGAGACTCCGTATCAATTCAGAGCCATAAACACGGATCGTCTTTCCTGTATTTTAAGCAATTACCATGCCGCCATTTATGACTCATCAGTCCGATTCATTCGTCCTGACAGCTTACCCCAAAGCATCAAGTCTTACACAACTCAGGCGGCAATAACCACCCTTCTGACAACCTAAAACCCAACAACCTTCCTGTCGGATTGCAGATTCTTGATGTGAGCCTCTTCTTCAAGTGCGTCAACAAATTGACTGTGGTTCAGTCTTTTTTTTGAATAAAATAAAAACAGGCCGCGTAGGGTCTTGAAATCACCGGGGGCACCAGCAACAAATTGTCAATTATTTTTCTTGAAATATTCTATAATATTCGATCTATTGGCCAGGTAGATTGGCAGGTTGAGAATGACCCGCCCTTTATTTATTATCTTTTCATAAGGAGCGGCAGAAATCAGTATGCCAAATTTTTGTCCAGTTAAATCCAGATAATGTATAATATTTTTATAATGTCTTTTTTGTATTGATGTCGTGGCCTTGCATTCAACAGGTATTCGGGTTCTTGCATCTATAACATCTACAATAAAATCGACTTCAATGCCGGCGGGTTTACCTTTTTTCCATGTGGAGACAGATTTAAATGCCGAAGCTCCCTGAAGAAGATTTAATAAAACAGCATTTTCAAATAGACCGCCAAGAGGTGTTCTCAACATCGGATCAATGGTATTCAGCAAGGAAATCGCAGGAACAGCCAAACTTCTAAACATATTTACAACACCAAGATCATGAAGATATCTTTTTGGAAGAAAATTGCTGTGATTAGGATCTAAAGAATACTGAGAAACTTCAAGTAGAATATGCCAGGATTTCATTGCTTCCAAAATTTGTTTTGCACAATATTTGGTTGCATCAATATGGGTATATTTTGATGGACTTCCAATATGATTGGCTACAGAGCGAAGCGTATTTATGAATAAACCGGGCTGGTATGCTTCTTTTCTTTCAAAATCTTCTTCAAGAGATGCAATAATTTCTTCAATAATTTCATTCGGGGGCTTGCCTGATTTAAATGCTTTAACAGCTTCAGGATAGCCTCCGGTCACCATATAATCATCAAAAAGCTCCAACAGAAGTTTGTGCCTTGACCCTGGTATTTTTTCCGGCGCAGAGAGAATATATTCATATAAAGGTTTCCCTTTTAAAAATTTGATGAATTCGGAAAACGAAAAGCTGAAGATACACATGCTTTTCATTCTGCCAACAGGTATTCGCGCACCTGCAGGAAAAAATCTGTTCATCGAAGAACCTGTCAGAATCACTTTAATATCATGCCAGTCTTCTTTAAACGATTTGACATATTCTGCCAGTTTCCTGCATTCCTGAGCTTCATCAAAAAACAGGATTGACCCTGGCTTAAGATTATATTGATCAGTCATCAGGGCGCTAAAATCAAAAAAATCTTCAGTCTTTGAAATCTCACGACGTATTTTCGGATTTTTTTCCAGGTCATAAGCCAGATACGGCCTGCCTATAGTTTTTAAAACGCTGTTCACAAGATAGGATTTACCAACCTGTCTGGCACCTTCAATGATAATTACATTATTGTCAGCTTGATCTGTAATAAGATCTTGTAATCTATTATGGATTTGTCGTTTCATAAAAAGATCTATTAACACTGTTCAATATTTTTATCAAATAAATTTATCAAAATTAGCGGTTTTTATAAAATTAATTGTTTAAAAAACGCTATTTTTGATAAATCAAGAAAAGTATGAAGAGAAAATACCATTGCTGCGAAAATGAGCAAATCTTTAATCTTTTCCTATGCTCCAAACCCTTAGGAACGGGGACGAAATAACTTCCACATGCAGTTTTTTTATATGAAAGTGCCTAAAGTGGTAGAGACAAGGCATGCCTTGTCTCTACGCATGCCTAAAGTTAAGGATTTCAACTAATTATATTTGTATTGTTCCTAATCTGCACTTTCATTTTTTCTCTGTGTACTCTGTGATCTCTGCAGTTAATCTTTCATTTTTTGTTGTGCCCGCCAGGGCATGAAGGTTATATCAAATATCCGGATATTAACAAAAAAGATTTACAAAAGGCTCTTAATAGGATAAAAAAATGAAAAACTTGTATTTTTACTTCTTGAAGGAGCTTTTATGGGGAAAAAAAATTTAACAAAATCTACGACAAAAAAAAAGACTAAAACAAAAAAAACTGCTGCTAAAAAAACTACCGCAACAAAGAAAGGTGCGAAAACAACAAAGAAAAAAATTACTTTAAAAGACCTGATATTTAAAAAATTTGATACATGGAAGCCTGAGGAATCTTTTAAGGTTGAAATAGATAAAGAAGCGTTGAAAGCTTATACGGCTCCTCCTTTTATTACTGGATCGCCTGATGATACGGATCGTATAAAAAATATACTTTTCAAAAAATTCGATCCTGAAACCATGCGCAAACAAATAGAAGAATTAAAAGCCATGGCTGAACAAGAAGCTGTCGAGAAAGCTGCCATAGAAAAGGCTGAGGCTGAACGTAAGGCTGCTGAAGAAAAGGCGGCACTGGAAAAAGCTGCCGCTGAAAAAAAACTGGCTGAAGAAAAAGCGGCTAAAGAAAAGGTTGAAGCTGAAAAAAAGGCCGCTATAGAGAAAGCTGCCAGAGAAAAGGCCGAGGCTGAAAAAAAAGAGGCTGAGGAAAAGGCTGCCAAAGAAAAAGCTGAGGCTGAAAAAAGAGCTGCTGAGGAAAAAGAAGCAAAGGAAAAAGCTGAGGCTGAACGTAAGGCTGCTGAAGAAAAGGCGGCACTGGAAAAAGCTGCCGCTGAAAAAAAACTGGCTGAAGAAAAAGCGGCTAAAGAAAAGGTTGAAGCTGAAAAAAAGGCTGCTATCGAGAAAGCTGCCAGAGAAAAGGCCGAGGCTGAGAAAAAGGTCGCGAAAAAAGCTGCTGCTGAAAAAAAAGCTGCAGAAATGAAAAAAAATATTATAATAGCCAGCGCAGGTTTTGCACTGATTCTGCTGATGCTGATTGGCACCAGTTTTTTAAATATGAGTAATTTTTATTTAAAACCGGTTGAAGGTGGGATTGAAATCTGGCGGGGCTCTTTTGCTCCCATGGGACAAAAAGAATATTTTGCTCTGCAGGGCGCTGAACTTCAGGAACCTGCCAAAAAAGTTTACAGTAAAAAAGATGTGTATCCACTGATCTTCAATGACTATATTAAACAGGCGGACAGTCTTCTGGAAACTAAGGCAATCCCGGATTTTGACGAAATTAAGCATAATCTTGACAATGCACTAAAATATGGAGTAACTGCTGAACTCTGCGAAACAGCTCAAAGCCGTTTAAACAGGATAGATTTTATGATTCTGGTTTACAAAGCGGATATTGCGGCCGCAAAAAACAGCCTTGAATCTCTTAAGTCTGCAATGAGTTATTATAAAGAAGCGGCAGAGCTTAATCCCGCAGAGCATCAGGCCAAACAGCTTAAATTAAAAATTGAATCCATGTCACAAAAAATGTTTTTGCTTGAACAGGATGCGGCTATTGAGGCGGAAAAGGACGCATCAACATTTGAAGATGAAATGCCTGAAGCGGCTGAACATTGACTATAACCAGCATGCCCTGACAGGCACAACAAAACATGAAAATGAGATAGCGTTAATTGTGTAGGGGCGACCCTTGTGGTCGCCCTTTACATATAAATTCATCATTTTTATATAAAAAAGGCAATAAAGCAGAGCCCAGGATATTTTGCTAAAATAGATGGCACCATACCTGGTGCCTTTCAGAGCCTGATTCCTGAGGGTTTTTTTCTCTACAAATACTCATAACTTCAGGACAGCGTGTATGAAATCTGCAACCTGAGGGAGGCGCAGCCGGTGAAGGCGTCTCCCCCTTTAATATAATTTTTTTTACATGTTCTCTTTTTTTATCGGGATCCGGAACCGGAACAGCGCTGATAAGAGCCTTGGTGTAAGGGTGCATCGGCCGGTTAATTATATCATCTACAATACCGCATTCCATCAACTTGCCAAGATACATAACCGCAACCCTGTCCGCAATATTGCTCACAACACTTAAATCATGCGATATAAAAAGATAAGACAATTCATATTCCTCTTGCAGATCAATAAAAAGATTTATTATCTGTGCCTGTACTGATACATCAAGAGCGCTGATCGGTTCGTCACATACTATAAATGAAGGCCTAAGAGATATTGCTCTTGCAATGTTTATTCTCTGCCGCTGCCCTCCTGAAAATTCGTGCGGATAACGATATATTGCATTTCCATCCAGCCCAACTTCATTCATAAGCCTGATAGCATGCTCTTTGATTGAACCGATTACCATTTTAAATTCGATCAATCCTTCAGTAACAATATCAAGGATATTCATTCTTGGATTCAGAGATGAAAGCGGATCCTGAAAAATAATCTGCATATTTTTACGCAAATTTCGATATTCATTTTTTTTCAATGCAAGGATATTTTTTCCCTGAAAAACAATCTCTCCTTTGTGTGCTTTTTCCAGGCCGACAAGTGTTCTTCCAATGGTTGTTTTTCCGCAGCCTGATTCACCCACCAGCCCCAAAGTCTCACCTTTGTTTATATAAAAGGAAACACCGTCAACAGCCCTTACATATCCAACTGTTTTCGCTATAATTCCTCTCTTGATAGGAAACCATGTTTTAAGATTTGAAACTTTTAGTATTGGTTCTGATTTCATAATATTTATCATAATAGAAAACAAGCGGCTTTCCTGTTTTTACCAATATCCTTAAGAACCGGTTTTTCCTCTTTACATCTTTTAAAAGCGAATTCACATCTATCGTAAAAATGACACCCTGTTGGATAATTATATGGGGATGGCACATAACCCGCAACAGCCTTTAACCTTTTTCCGGAGCAGCCCAGTTTCGGGATGGAATTTAACAGCCCTTTGGTATATGGATGCGCAGGCGTTGAAAAAATATCATTCCGCCGTCCCTCTTCAACTATTTCCGAAGCATACATTACAACTACCCTGTCGCACATTTCCCAAATCACACCCATGTCATGGGTAATAATCAGAATGGAAACTTCCTTGTTTTTCATTGCGCGAATAAGCTCAAAAATCTGCATCTGAATTGTTACATCAAGAGCTGTTGTCGGTTCATCCGCTATGAGAAGATCCGGCTCCGTCATCATCGCCATGGATATCATTACTCTCTGCTGCATCCCTCCCGAAAGCTGATAAGGCAAGGCAAACATTCTCTCTTTGGCATCAGGAATACCAACCTTCCCCAGCCATTCTTCCGATAATTTCCATGCCTTTTTTTTGCTGATTTTCTGGTGCATCCGTATTGTCTCCACCATTTGATTTCCAATACGGTGCAAAGGAGACAAGGCGGCAGATGGTTCCTGAAATATCATGCTTATTTTACGACCACGGATCCTTCTCATCTCTTTTATGCCGAGTTGAAGAAGATCTTCACCCTTAAACAAAATTTTTCCGCTTGCAATCCTTCCAGGAGGAGAAGGGATAAGTCGGGTGATGCTAAGCGCCGTAACGGTTTTACCGCAACCTGATTCACCAACCAGCCCAACAATCTCGCCCTTGCCGATATCGAATGAAACATGGTCAACAGCATTAAAAACGCCTTCGTCTGTTTCAAATGTTACGGTAAGATCATTTATATCCAGTATTTTTTCAACCATCTTCTATTCCAGCTTTGTATACCGCCTGGGATCAAATGCATTTCTTATCCCTTCACCAACAAAGACGCCGCACATCATCACAATAAATAAAGCCAGCGAAGGATAAAGGATAAGCCACCATGCCCACCTGTATTGCTGGGCCTGAAACAAAAGTTCACCCCAGCTAGGGGTTGGAGGCGGCAGCCCAAAACCAAGGTAATCAAGCGCAGCGAGGGAGCCTATTGCTCCTACCAGCGAAAATGGAAAAAATGTTATAACCGGCGCAGTCGCATTTGGAAGGATATGCTTGAATATTATCTTGCCTGAAGATACACCCAGACATTTTGCAGCTTCAACAAAAGGCTGCTGCCGTAATCGCAGGAATTCAGCCCTGATATAATACGAAATCCCGATCCAGTTAAAAAGTCCATAACAGACCAGCAAAAGAGAAAAACTCCGCCCATAAACAGAGCCCATAAGAATCATAATATAGAGAAACGGCAGCGCACTCCATATCTCAATCAGGCGCTGGCAGCCAATATCAACAAAGCCACCATAATACCCCTGTATTGCACCGGTAAAGATACCCAGAGCCATTGAGCATACAACAAGCAAGAGACCAAATGTAAGTGAAGTTCTGAGCCCGTAAAGAATTCTTGCCAGAACATCACGGCCTGCTCCATCAATTCCCAAAAGATGCTGAGGCACAGGATGGAAAGGAAACCTTACATCGTTTTTTATAAAATTTGCAATATAATGCTTACCGTTTATAATAAGTTTATAAGAATCGACAGGCTTTGAAAATCGTTTTTCCACAAAAGATAACAGGCTTTCTCTCTCTTTATCTAAAATTTTGTCCCATATTCCTGATACCTGATTCAGACTTGTAATCTTGATAACGGCAGATTCATGATTTTTTTTAAAAATCAGTCTGTATGTTGCCCCGAGTTCTTCTTTTTCCCGGAACGTCAGCCTGACGGTTTTAGGATTTTTTTTTCTTGGAGAAAAATTTGAAAGGGATATCTCAATTTTTTTGCCGGATTGATTATTTGTTTTAAATATAACGCATGGGGATTTAATATTGTCAAACCGCTTTATCACTGCGCCTCGGAGTTCCTCAGGAAGGTCGAAATAATCAGTCAGAACGAGTCCCTTAACCTTATTTTTTCCCTTACCGATAAAGGGATGAAAAGAGGTTGATCCGGCAATGGAATAATCTTTTTTTATATTAACATTGCCTATCAATGGCAGGGGCGCAATCTCCAGACAAACATTGTTCGAGACTTCGATTGAACCGGGTTCTATACTTTCAAATGGGCCAAAAGGAATCGGCGGAAATAGCATAAAATTATCCGGATTATCAGTAAAAAGACTGCTATTATTGATCTTTTTATAATCCGGCCTGGTTTGTTTGCCGTTTTTATTAAAAATATCCTCAGAATAAAACTCAAATACAGGGAAAAATGAATTTCCGTTAAATCTGATATATATTGGAACGTTATTACACAGCAGTTCCGAGCAAAGACTCAGCAAATACAAAACAACAAGAATCCATAAAGCGAAATAAGCGATCCTGACCTCTTTGAACCGCTGCAGCCTCTTTAACGTTAATGGGTTTTTGAAAATTTTTTCCAGCATATTATGTTTTCTAAAAATAGACCTTGAGATGGCAAAGGCAGCAGCGCCGCTTATTTTTTTTGAAAATTAATTCTCGGATCAATAATAACGTATGCAAAGTCAGATATGATATTGCCAAGCAGTCCCAAAATAGATGTTAATGATAAAATGCCCATGAATACAGGGTAATCACGGCCGACAATCGATTCAAGGCTCAGCCTTCCCATTCCGGGAATCTCAAAAACCTGTTCAATAATCACCGATCCTGCAAACATTATGGAGAGTATGGAACCGAATCCGGTGGCTATAGGGATCAGTGAATTTCGCAGGGCATGACCCCATACCGCCCTGCTGTAACTACCGCCTTTTGCAAGAACGGTGCGAATATAATCCTTGCCGATCTGATCGAGCAGTGAATTTTTCATAAGAAGCGTAAGAACGGCAAAATTGCCGATCATATAGCATAGTACTGGAAGAAACATATGCATGAAAATATCTTTCGCTTTTTCATACAACGAAAAATCCATGAAATATTCCGAATGGAATCCTGTAACAGGAAAAAAATCCCATAAACCTTCCACCGTACCGCAGAAAAACATCTTCAAAACCATTCCAAAGGCAAACGCAGGAACGGCATATCCGGCAAAGACGATAATGCTTGAAACCAGATCGAACATCTTGTTATGTTTAAGGGCTTTTAAAATTCCCAATGGAATACATATAATGTAAGAAAGAATAAAACCTGTAACGCCAAATACAAGTGAGACCTTAAAACGTTCTTTGATAAGCTGCCAGGCAGTCTTGTTGGGAAATTTATACGATTCCATCTTCATCCCGAGCCGGTCGCGCACAAGCCATTTCCAGTAACGCTTTGCAAAAGGCTGATCAAAACCATAATGTTCTTCTATAGACTTGCGCTGTTCTTTGGAAATGGATCCTATTTCTCCGACACCAGCTGCGGATTCAGCACTTCCGATCCCTTTCATCCTCATGACAGCCTGTTCCACAGGGCCTCCAGGAATAAATTGCGTCAACCCGAAACATAAAAACGTGATTCCTATAAAAGTGGGAATCACTAAAAAAAATCTTTTTATAAAATAATCGAATTTTTCCATGGCATTAATCCGTTGACAAGTTGTATGATAAGAAACGGGTATAAAATACATCACTCATCCCATATATGCAAGTTACCTTCCAACCACATGATATATAGTTCCTAAACATCAGAACAAACAAAGTGTACAATTCTTTTAAAAATTAACCTATTACCCAACATGACATTGACTGTGATACTATTATATGAGAATATTTAAGTATAAAATAATTACAAAAAAAGGATAAATAATGAATAAAAAACAGATTACTGGTATCTGTATTGCTGTGGTATTAATCGCCATTTATATAGGGATTAAAACATACGCATCGAACGTAGCAGAAGAAAACGTAAATAACGCCATAGCAAAAGCTGCCAACTTTGCTGATATTGATTACAAAAAAGTCAGTATTGATCTGCCTGGGATGGATGTACGTATTTCAGATATTTTTATTTCTCCAGTTAATACCACAAAAAAGATAAAAATTGATGAAATTATAATTCATGACATAGATGGCAAATCTGATATACCTGCATTTTTATCAATAGCATGTAATGGAATAGCGTTAAGATTCAAAGACCTTGGA
>JAGGWL010000324.1 GCA_021157555.1 Deltaproteobacteria bacterium
CTTTTGCGATCTCAGCTATTTTTTGAGCTGCATCCTTTAAATCGACCGCTGTAATAAGAGTAAGACCAGATTCGTCTAATATTTTTCGGCCCTTCTCAACGTTTGTTCCTTCCATGCGCACAACCACAGGGACGTCAAGCTGCGTCTTTTTTGCCGCCTGCACAACACCTTCAGCCAGTATGTCGCATCTCAGGATACCTCCGAAGATATTTATCAGAATTCCTTTTACATTCTTGTCGCTTAGAATAATCCTGAATCCGTTTTCGACCATTTCAGCATCGGCTCCGCCCCCTACATCAAGAAAATTTGCTGGTTCAGCGCCTGCAATTTTAATAATATCCATGGTTGCCATAGCGAGACCGGCACCATTGACCATATTGCCTATATTCCCGCCTCCGCCGAGATTGATATAGTTAAGGTTGAAGTTTGATGCTTCAACTTCAAGGGGATCTTCTTCATCAAGATCTCTATATTCAACAATATCCTTATGGCGGAAGAGACTGTTGCCGTCCACATCCAGCTTTGCGTCGAGAGCTATAACATTATCATCAGCAGTAATTACAAGCGGATTTATTTCCACCAAGGAACAATCGTAAGTTACAAAGAGTTTATATAATTTGTTGAGCATGGCGCTGAACTGCTTTATTACAGGAGGCGTCATGTTTAGCCCGAAAGCCGCTTCGCGGCAATGATATGCCTGTATGCCCTGAAGAGGATCAATGTAAACTTTAATTATTTTTTCCGGAGTGCTGGCAGCAACTTCTTCAATGTCCATCCCTCCGGCTTCGCTTGCCATTATAACTATTTTGGCGGTATCCCGGTCAGGGACGAAACTAAGATAAAGCTCCTTGGCAATATTAAGCCCCTGTTCAACAAGAACTTTTTTTACAAGTTTGCCTTCAGGCCCTGTCTGGTGCGTAACAAGAGTCATGCCGATTATTTCATCAGCAAGCTTGCCGACCTCTTCCCTGGAGTTGGCAAGTTTAACGCCTCCTCCTTTCCCACGTCCGCCAGCATGAATCTGGGCTTTGACTACAACAGGATAACCACCCAAAGTTTCGGCTGTTTTCATTGCTTCATCCGGGCTTAAAGCCGCATTGCCTTTGGGTACGGCAATATCGAATTTTTTAAACAACTCCTTTGCCTGGTACTCATGAATTTTCATAAATATAATATCTCCTTTAATATTATTTTATTACACAAAGCATCTCGCCTTTTGCAATATTATCACCAATTTCACAGTTTATGGATACAATCGTGCCACTTACCGGAGAGGGGAGCGCGTTTTCCATCTTCATAGCTTCCAGTATTAATACAGTCTCTCCTTTTTTTACGGAATCGCCTATCTGTTTTTCAAAGTCGATGATAAGGCCGGGCATCGGGGCCTCTAATGGGGTCCCATCAACAGGCGCTGCTTCAGGCTCTTCTGTGGAGGATTCTTGAGCTTCAGGAGCAGCCGCCAGAGCAGCGGCAACTGGAGCGGCAGCGGGCATAGGAGCTAAAGCCTGCGTTGGAGGCGCATAACTTACTACCGGAGCTCCGCCTGGTTCATCGACTTTAACCTCAAAATATTCATTCTCTACAAAAACATTAAATGTGCGTGTATGTTCACTTTGGGGGGGAGCAGGTTTTTCTATCTTTTCAACCAGTTTGCCTGCTTTGGCTTTGGCGATAAGTTCCTGCTCGGCTTTGACCTGTTCCATTGTTATTGGTTTTACTTCCTCAGGCGGTTCTTCTTTACCGTATTTCCATTTCAGAAATTTTTTGCCTGTTACAGGATAAATAGCATAAAGAATTTCATCGTCAATATCTTTTGCAAGACCTTTTACAGCTTCCTTCGCTTTCTCAAGTTCAGGTTCCAGCACCTCAGCCGGCCTGCATGTAATAGGCGTTTCTCCTCTTTTATATCCTTTAAGCGCATTTTTCTGGACTTCAGGGTCTATCGGGACTGCTGTTTTACCGTAAAGCCCGTAGCAAAGATCTTTTACCTGACTGGTAATCATTTTATAACGTTCATTTTTATCATCAAAAAGAACATTGTTAACTGTCTGGATGCCGACTATCTGGCTGGTTGGAGTTACAAGAGGTATCTGCCCCAGTTCTTTGCGCACTCTTGGTAATTCCTCAAAAACGGCGTCAATCTTGTCGAGAGCATCCATTTCACGTAATTGATTTACGAGGTTGGAAAGCATACCGCCGGGTGTTTGATGGAGCAGCACATTAATGTCTATGATGGAAAGTTTGGTTTCGTCAAGCAGATGCCGGTATTTTGGAATAATATCTTTTTCAAGGATTTCATTGATTTCAGCCATTTTTTTAATATCAAAACCTGTGTCCCTGTTGGTACCCAAAAGTGTCATTATCAGGGGTTCTATGGCAGGATGCGAAGTGCGATAAGCATAAGGGGCCATGCAAGTGTCAAGTATATCCACACCGGCCTCAATAGCCTTAAGTTGGGTCATGGAGGCCATTCCGGATGTGAAATGACTGTGCAGATGAATCGGTACTTTTATATTTTTTTTCAGCGCGGTTATAATTGCATAAGCGTCATAAGGAGCGATAAGGCCAGCCATATCCTTGATGCAGACGCTGTCCGCGCCCATCTTTTCCAAATCCTTGCCCTTATTAACGTAATAATCAAGGTTGTAAACATCTCCGCCAAGCCTCGGTTCGGTCATTGAATAGCATATACATCCCTGGAAATGTTTTCCACATTTTTTTATAATCGGAACTACAGTTTCAAAGTTTCGGTAATCATTTAACGCATCAAAGGTTCTGAAAATATCCATACCATTTTCTGCAGCTCTTTCAACAAAAGCCTCAGCGACATCATCAGCATAATTCCTGTATCCCACCAGATTCTGGGCCCTTAGCAGCATTGAAAAAGGAGTTTTTTTGATATATCTCTTCAGAGTCCTTATTCTTTCCCATGGATCTTCATTTAAAAAACGATGCATTGTATCGAATGTGGCCCCGCCCCAGGTTTCCAGAGCCCAAAAACCTACTTCGTCCATCAATTCGGCAACGGGAATCATATCCTCCGTACGGCCTCTTGTGGCAAACAGGGACTGGTGCCCGTCACGTAAAGTCAGATCCATAATTTTTACCGGGTTTTTTGCTTTTGGCCTGTCTTTGTTGTATTCAATTTTTGTTATTTTCAGCTGGCTATGATCGCCCATATTTAAGTTCTCCTTTTAAAATAATAAAGATATTTTGCACGTATAGTTAGTGCCCTAACGAAAAGTAAAAAATTCTTCAAGTTCAAGAAAGATTAAAATTTTAACCACAAGAATACATTAAGTATTTTGAGGATTAAAATTTTCTCCTGACGCAGAAATTGGAAAATTAGCGGTTTTCGTACAGGCATTATTTATCCTAACCTTTGCAAAGCCTTTAGCTGCATAAGGTTCCGCAACTGCATCTGTGTCTGCCGACCGCTTAGGCCCCATAGCCTTGGTGGGGGCGGCATAGCAATAACAGGCGCGGCCAGCACGTCACACATGGAACTGTTTTCCTCTGTGGTTTTAATATAATTAACTACCGCAGCAAGAGCAGCGGCAATTTTTTTTTTGTTTTTCATATTGTCTTGTCTCCGTTGGGCCAAAAAACAATCTATACAGTTAAAATGGAAACTATAATTTTTCGTTCGGGCGCTACATGGGTATATTACCATGCTTTTTAGGCGGCCTCATCTCGCGTTTTGTGCACATAATTTCTAAAGCATCTATCAGGCGGGGTCGGGTTTCACTCGGCTCTATGATTGCATCTATATGGCCATTTTCTGCAGCACAGTAGGGATTTGAAAATAAATCTTCGTATTCCTTGATTTTTTCTTTGCGCATTGCCATCGGATCATCAGCCGCTTTAATCTCCCTGGCATGGATAATGTTTGCCGCTCCTTCTGCGCCCATTACGGCTATCTGGGCACTGGGCCAGGCAAAGACCATGTCTGCTCCCTGATGTTTGGAACACATGGCAAGATAAGAACCTCCGTAATCCTTGCGTGTTACAAGCAAAAGTTTCGGGACTGTAGCTTCGGAATAACACCAGAGCAGCTTTGCTCCATGTCGAATAATTCCGTTCCATTCCTGATCGCTTCCTGGAAGATAACCCGGTACATCTGCAATTGTAAGCAGAGGAATATTAAAAGCGTCACAAAAGCGTATGAACCTGGTAGCCTTGTCTGAAGCATTGATATCGAGGCATCCTGCCATAAATTTAGGCTGATTTGCGATAATTCCGATACTTCTGCCATTAAGCCTTGCAAAACAGACTATAATGTTTTTGGCAAAGTACTGGTGAGGTTCAAAAAAAACGCCGTTATCTACGAGTGAGGCAATGACTTTTTTCATTTCATAGGTTCTGTTTGGTTTGTCCGGAATAATGGTATTCAAAGCCGGATCAGTCCGTTTGGGATCGTCGCCGGTATCTACAACAGGAGGATCTTCCATATTACTCGATGGAAGATATGAAAGCAGTTCCCTTATCTGTTCTATGGCATCTTTATCATCTTCACACGCAAACTGTGCTACCCCGCTTTTTGTATTGTGGGTCATTGCACCGCCAAGATCCTCAAATGAAATATTTTCACCGGTTACTGTTTTGATAACAGCCGGGCCTGTAATGAACATGTAGCTTGTTTTTTTAACCATAAATACATAATCGGTCATGGCTGGAGAATAAACAGCGCCTCCTGCGGTTGGCCCCATGATTGCCGAAATTTGAGGAATTGTGCCGGAGGCTGCAGAGTTGCGGAAAAAAATTTCACCATAACCGGACAAAGAGTTTACGCCTTCCTGAATTCTTGCTCCACCTGAATCATTAATGCCGACAAAAGGGACACCGGCTTTTAAAGCAAGATCCATAACTTTGCAGATTTTCTTTGCATGCATTTCACCAAGGCTTCCAGCTCTTGCTGTAAAATCCTGGGAATATGCAAAAACCGGTCTTCCATTGACAAGACCATGCCCTGTTATAACGCCTTCGGCGGGAATTTGAACCTTTTCCATTCCGAAATTTGTGCAATGATGCTTAACAAACATGTCGATTTCACGAAATGTGCCGGGATCAAAAAGAGAATCAAGCCTCTCTCTTGCAGTCAGCTTCCCTTTTTCATGATGTTTGGCAACTGCTTTTTCACCGCCCATCTGCATAATCGCTTTTTCAAGTTCCTTAAATTCATTAATTTTATCTTCCACTAAACCCATTATTATATTTCCTTTCCTTTTCAATTCACAAAAGAGAGTAACCTGCCCGCGGCAGCAGTAGGCGCCAGCGAGCCATTCCTCACATCTTCCATTATTGCTGGTAACTCTTTTTTTACTTCAGGATTTTTATAAAATTTTTCTTTAAGCCCCTCTTTAATTAAAGACCACATCCAGTCAACAGACTGTTTTTTACGTTTTGTATTAAATTCTCCAGTAGCAAAAAATTTTTTACGGTGCTCTAAAACAGTTTCCCATATTTCATCTATACCTGTCATTTTAAGGGCGCTGCAATTCAATACCGGCGGTGACCAGGTTAATGAGGCCGGCCTTAAAAAATGAAAAGCTGTTTCATATTCTTTTCTTGCCATCCTGGCTTTTTGTATATTGTCGCCGTCTGTTTTGTTGATGGCCAAAGCATCGGCTATCTCCAGAACGCCTTTTTTTATCCCCTGAAGTTCATCTCCTGCACCTGCAATCATTAATACAAGAAAAAAATCAACCATTGAGGCTACTGTTGTTTCAGACTGACCCACACCAACTGTTTCTACAATAATTACATCAAAACCCGCCGCTTCACAAACCAGCATTGTTTCCCTGGTTTTTCTGGTGACCCCTCCAAGCGTTCCTTCGGAAGGAGAGGGCCTGATAAATGCATTGGGGGTCACTGAAAGCTTTTCCATGCGGGTTTTGTCGGCCAGAATACTCCCACCGCCCCTTGTACTGGAGGGATCTACCGCCAGCACGGCAACGCTATGTCCTTTTTCTATTAAAAACATGCCAAAGCTTTCTATAAATGTGCTTTTTCCGGCACCCGGCACGCCTGTGATGCCAAGCCTGACAGCTTTTCCTGTATGCGGAAGGAGCTGGTTGATTATGCCCCTTGCCAGCTCTTGGTGAGCCGGCAGGGAACTTTCAATCAGTGTAATCGTTTTTGCAAGGATGCGCCTGCTGCGGTCTAGGACACCCTTAATGTAGCAGTTGGGATCTTTGGATATCACTTGACATTCTCAATAGCATTAAGAACATGATTAATAGATTCCGTAATGGCGGTTCCAGGGCCGAATATACCTACAGCACCGGCATTATAGAGGAACTCATAATCCGCGGGGGGGATAACACCGCCTACCACAACCTTAATATTTTCTGCATTTTTATTTTTAAGAGCTTCAATAAGCTGAGGTATAAGAGTCTTGTGGCCTGCAGCCAGGCTTGAAGAACCAACAACGTGAACATCGTTTTCAACGGCCATTTTGGCGGCTTCTTCGGGAGTCTGGAACATGGGGCTTATATCAACATCAAAGCCAAGGTCGGCATAGGCTGTTGCAATCACCTTGATTCCCCTGTCATGTCCGTCCTGTCCCATTTTAGTAACCAGTATTCTCGGCCTTCTTCCTTCTTTTTCCATAAATTCTTTTGTTCTTTTCTGTATGGAGGCAATTGTCTCATCATCCCCATACTCGGATGCGTAAGCTCCCGTAATACACTGTGTTGTTGCTACATATCTTCCGAAAACCTTTTCCATAGCATCCGAGATTTCACCAACAGTTGCACGCGCTCTAGAAGCATTAACGCACGCTTCAAGCAGGTTACCATCAGACTCTGCACAATTGGTAATTTCTTTCAGAAGTTTTTCAACATCTTTGGAATTTCGTTTTGCTTTTATTTTCTCAAGCATGGCGATCTGCTCTTCGCGGACAGTGTTCGAAATTTCAAGCACATCCAACGCAGCCTCTTTTTTCAGCTTGTATTTATTCACTCCTACGATAACATCCTTGCCCATATCAATTCTGGCCTGTTTGCGGGCAGCAGACTCTTCGATTCTCATTTTGGGCATTCCGGACTCAATCGCTTTGGCCATTCCACCAAGCTTTTCAATTTCATCCATGATTTTTCTTGCTTCCTCAATGATTCCATTTGTAAGAGCCTCCACATAATAGGAACCTCCCATAGGATCAACAACATGGCATATTTGTGATTCTTCCTGCACGACTATCTGTGTATTTCTGGCTATTCTGGCTGAAAATTCGGTTGGAAGACCAACCGCTTCATCGAATGAGTTGGTATGCAATGACTGGGTCCCGCCCAGGGTTGCAGACATACATTCAAGAGTTGTGCGTATGATGTTGTTGTATGGATCCTGTTCAGTAAGACTCCAGCCCGAGGTCTGGCAGTGGGTTCTCAACATGGCAGATTTTGCATTTTTGGGATTAAATTTTGATATAATTTCATGCCATAGGAAACGTGCGGCCCTTAACATGGCAATGTCCATAAAAAAATTCATTCCTATACCAAAGAAAAATGAAAGACGCGGGGCAAAAGTATCAATATCAAGCCCTGCTTTTATTGCAGCATTGGCATATTCAAGCCCGTCGGCCAGGGTGAATGCCGTCTGAAGCACTGAATTTGCTCCGGCCTCCATCATGTGATAACCGCTTATGCTTACTGTATTATATTTGGGCATATTTTTTGAGCAATACTCTATAATATCCGAAACAATCCGCATGGAAGGTGTAGGTGGATATATATATGTGTTGCGGGTAAGGTATTCTTTGAGGATATCGTTCTGTATTGTTCCAGCCAGTTTGTCCTGGCTTACCCCCTGCTCTTCAGCCGCCACGATATAACCGGCAAGAATCGGGAGAACTGCACCGTTCATGGTCATGGAGACTGACATTTTGTCAAGTGGAATCTGATCAAAAAGGATTTTCATATCTTCAACCGAATCGACAGCAACTCCTGCTTTGCCGATATCACCTACAACTCTGGGATGATCAGAATCGTATCCTCTGTGTGTTGCCAGGTCAAATGCTATGGAAAGCCCTTTTTGACCGGCTGCCAGATTCTTTCTGTAGAATGCGTTTGATTCCTTGGCCGTGGAAAAACCGGCATACTGTCGTATCGTCCATGGACGTCCGGTATACATGGTGGCTTTAGGTCCACGCACATACGGCGGTATACCAGGAAGAGTGTTGACACATTCAAAACCTTCGATATCTTCCGCAGTATAAAGGGGTTTTATTTTAATTCCCTCAGGTGTATCCCAGTCAAGGGATTCAAGAGGTTTGCCTCTTAATTCTTTTGTAGCTATTTCTGCCCATTTTTGTTTGTTTTTATGTTCTGACATAATAAATACTCCAATAACAATATAAACTATAATCTCATAATATTTTTTTCTTATTTTTTTAGTATATTACAGCTCTATTATGAAGATTATGAATAAAAAATAATTTAATATAAAACTCTTTAAGAGTCAATATGTTTGTATGTTTGGCAAAACTGCAGTTTATTAAAACTACACCTTGTTACAAACTATACTTTAGTTTCTTTCGCAAAGCTCAACCAAAACTCCGTTTGTAGCTTTTGGGTGTAAAAATGCTATCCTGGCACCACCTGCTCCAAGTCTAGGTTTCTGATCAATCAGCTTTACACCTTTTTCCTTGAGTTCATCCAGTGCCGCGTCAATATCTTTCACTTTAAAAGCAACGTGTTGTATGCCCTGTCCCTTTTTTTCTATATATTTCGCTACAGGTCCGTCCGGAGACGTGGACTCCAGTAGTTCCACTTCACTTTCGCCGACCGGAAGAAAGGCCGTGATTACTTTCTGCGACTCAACTGTTTCTGTGGCTTCGATATTTATCCCAAGCACGTCTGTCCAGAAACTTTTACCTTCAGCAATACTGTTTACAGCAATACCCAAATGATCAATTTTTTCTATTTGCATTTTACTCTTATCTCCTTTGTTTTATAGTAGTTAACCGTTATGCCACCTTATATGTTCCTATTCCAACAGCGATAAGCTGTTTAAGGTTGTTATGAAGTTTTATATCAACAAGACAAACAAGTTTTCCGGCCCGCAGCACGGAACCTGTTGCCAGGAAGGATGGACCTTCTCCTGGTCTGAGATAGTCAACTCTGAGATTAATTGTTGCAAGCTTGAAATAACGCTCACAGATCACATCGAGAGGGATCTCGGTTTCTTTTTTAATCATACCTGTCAATGCGGTCAAGCCTCCGGCAACATCCATGACTGAAGAAATTACTCCGCCATGCAGCATTTTTTTTGTATAATTTCCGATCAGTTCTTTCCGCATATCAATTTTAACGCCGATATCGCCGTTCATATTTTCAAGCTGCATTTTTATTAGCTTGTTAAAAGGAATCACATCCTCAAAGGTTTTGCTGAGTATTTTGAAGTATTCATCAAAAATGATTTTTTTGCTTTGCATGTTTTAAAGAATCCTGTTCTTTTTTTATAGATTTCCATAATATATTTACCCAATTTTAAAATTTGGTAGAAGGCCAGAGGGAGGAAGGTATATCATAATACTCTGACTACCGATAACGCATTGAAATTATTTATATTATAATCTATATCTATTAATTCTTTCAATTGCTCTTCTAAATCCGGGCATGGAATTTATAATTGTTTTATCATCCACGCAAAAGGCTATTCTAAAGTAACCAGGCCCTCCAAAGCCGCTGCCTGGAACTGTAAGAATTTTTTCTTTTTGAAGTTCGGTAATAAATTCAACATCATCAGGAATAGGCGTTTTGGGAAAAAGATAAAAAGCACCGGAGGGCATTATAAAATCGTATCCGCAGTCAGCAAGTCCTTCGCATAGAAGTTTTCTTTTTTTTGCATACCCTGAGATATCGACACTGATCCCCTGTATTTCCGCAACTACTCGCTGCATAAGGGCGGGCGCGTTTACAAAGCCCAAAATTCTGTTCGCCAGTGTCATTCCCTCAGCAATATCCTTTTTGCAGTCAGTCTCAGGGTTAAGGGCAATAAAACCTATACGCTCACCGGGGATGGAAATATCTTTTGAGTATGAAGTGGCTATTATGCTGTTTTTACAGCATTTGAAAATAGAGGGCACTGTAAAATCATCATATACGATTTTTCTGTATGGTTCATCGGAAATAAGATAAATGATGGTGTTCATCTTTTCC
>JAGGWL010000377.1 GCA_021157555.1 Deltaproteobacteria bacterium
CTACAACATCCTCACCCTGTGCATTTATCAGATAATCACCCTCTATTTGATTTTCTCCGGTAGAGCCGTTGCGTGTCATGGCAACTCCGGTGGCACTTGTTTCACCCATATTACCGAAAACCATGCTTACAATATTAACTGCTGTTCCAAGGTCGTGAGGAATATTGGCGGCATTTCTGTAATCAATTGCCCGTTTACCATTCCAGCTTTTAAATACAGCCTCGGTTGCAAGCATTAATTGTATATTAGGATCATCCGGGAATTCGAGCTTTGTCTCACTTTTAAAAATTTGTTTAAACCTGTCAATTATCAGTTGCAAGATCTTAGCTGGAAGTTCAGAATCAGTCTCTACCCCAACTTTAGCACGAGCCGCTGTAATAACATTTTCGAAAAGCTCATCGTCAATTCCCATAACCACAACACCGAACATCTGTATCAGACGACGGTAGGAATCATATACAAAACGTGGATCATCCGTAAGCTTGATCAAAGCTTTGGCAGTTATATCGTTTAAACCAATATTCAACACAGTATCCATCATACCAGGCATCGAAAATTTTGCACCTGAACGGCACGATACGAGCAAAGGATTCTTGATACCGCCAAATGTTTTACCGGTTAAAGATTCAATTTTATGCAACTCCTGAAGGGATTGCTCCCACATGGATTCAGGGAATATCTCTCCTAATTCGATAAACTTGTTGCACGCCTCGGTAGTTATGGTAAACCCGGGCGGGACAGGAACGCCTATTCTCGCCATCTCGGCCAGGTTGGCCCCTTTTCCTCCGAGCAGCGCTCTCACATCATCCCATTTGCCTCCGACATAAGCTTCGGCCTGTTTTACTTGATCGAAAAAATATACCCATTTTTTTTTCATTGATAATCCTTAGCAGTTTTATATTTAATTTTTGAGGTTTTGAATTTTTAAAAAAAGTATTGCAAATAAATTTGATTGGATTTTATTTTTTTAGTATAAAAAAACAAAAATGTCAATAAAGATACATAAGGAACGGGGACAAAATAGAATAAGCGATCAGGTCTCTCTGAATTCAAAAGTTGCGCATGCATCGTCTGACTCCCATGCGGTTACTCTGGCAACTTTAACTCCGGATGGGCTTATCAGTGCCTGTAGTTTATTTGCAATATATTGAGCTATATTTTCTGAGGAAGGATTCACATTTTTAAAATACTCAAGTTCATTAAGGAACTTGTGATCAAGTGTATCTATTATTTGGGAAATATATTGCTTGAGTTCTCCAAAGTCTATTAATACACCGGCATTATTAAGGGCATCGCCTGCCACACATACTTCTATCTTCCAGTTGTGGCCGTGAAGATTCTCGCATTGTGCAGCAACCATTTTCAACTGATGAGCAGCAGCAAAATGTGTAATAACCTTTAATTCAAACATAGTAGTTTCTCCCCGTTCCTAACTGTCTATCCTGTAGACTTTGCAGAAGTTCCTTTAATAAAATTCTTTAATTTATTAGCAATCTTACCGGATTCAATCTTTGCAAATTCCTTTAAAAGCTTCTCTTGCTTCTTGCTAAGATGTGTGGGTGTTTTAATTACCATACGCATTATCTGATCGCCGCGCCTGCCCCCTCTAAGTGATGGTATCCCTTCACCTATAAAACGAAACAGATCTCCCGGCTGGGTTCCTTTGGGAATTACAAGTGTTTTTTCTCCGTCAAGAGTCTGAACTTTTATATCATCACCCAGTGCAGCTTGTACAAATGAAACAGGAATATTACAAATAACATTAGTGTTATCACGCTCAAAAAAATCATGTGAATCAACATCAATAAATACATAAAGGTCACCAGGAGGGCCTCCATAAGCGCCTGCCTCTCCTTCAGCAGTGAGACGCAGCCTTGATCCGGAATCGACTCCTGCCGGAATTTTTACGGCGACCGTTTTGGTAACCATGACCTGTCCGGTTCCCCTGCATTTCAGGCAAGGGTGAGGGATACTCTGGCCATTGCCCCTGCAATTAGGACAGGTTGTTCTAACTGTAAAAAAGCCCTGGCTCCTGGTAACCTGGCCAGTGCCGTTACAATGGGGACAAATTTCAGGTTTTGTTCCGGGCTCACAGCCGATACCGTCACAATCAGGGCAGACTTCCATCTTTTCTATTGTCAGGTCTTTATCAGTCCCAAATGCCCCTTCCATAAAACTCAGGGAAAGATCATAACGAAGATCTCCCCCCTTTCTGGCGCCTGAACGTGAACGTCTTCCACCTCCGAAACCAAAAATATTTTCAAAAATATCTCCGAAATTTGAAAATATATCTTCCTGACCACCAAACCCTGAAAAACCGGAACCTTCCAGCCCCTTATGACCGAACTGATCATAA
Source organism: Deltaproteobacteria bacterium (assembly GCA_021157555.1). Taxonomy (GTDB): domain Bacteria; phylum Desulfobacterota; class Desulfobacteria; order Desulfobacterales; family BuS5; genus BuS5. The sequence continues at coordinate 2,357 of JAGGWL010000377.1, forward strand.
ATGCCTCGTTTTTTAGAATCTCCCAAAACATCATAAGCTTCTGCAGCCTCTTTAAACTTTTCTTCAGCTTCTTTATTACCGGGATTTCTATCAGGATGATATTGAAGAGCAAGCTTCCTGTAAACCTTTTTAAGCTCTGCATTATCGGCCTCTTTTCCCACTCCTAGAATTTCGTAATAATCCCTTTTTGTAGTCATTTAACTTCCTGTTTAAAAGTCTTATATTGTAAAGGTGAAATTGATATGATAATTAAATAAAATAATTTTTTTTAGGGAACTTACAGATGAACAAACGATCTATTTTAAAAAAGACCGTTTCAAAATATTCAATTTTACTACGGTTAAAGAACGTTTCTAACTTAAAAAAATAATACATTTATCAGAATTGTCAATGCAAAATGCAGAACTCCCTTTTATCAGGGAAATGTTTGAAACAATAGCACCCAGATATGATTTACTTAATCGCCTGCTAAGTTTAAGGTGTGATGTTTTATGGAGAAAGGCTCTTGTATCTGAAATAAATATTCCTGACAAAGGAAAAATACTTGATATAGCCTGTGGAACCGGAGAGATAGGTATAGAAATACTGCAAAAAATAAATACCGGAATTAATGTGTATGGCCTGGATTTTTCAATTAACATGCTTGAGCTTGCAAAGGACAAGATTAAAAAGCACGGCAAAGAAAGTTTACTCCATCTGGCTGCCGGCAATGCATTTTTTCTTCCCTTTAAGGATAATACCTTTGATGCTGTTTCTATAGCGTTTGGGATAAGGAATATAAGCGATAAATTGACAGCATTAAAAGCCTTCCGCAACAGCCTGAAAAATGGCGGCATGCTTCTGATTCTTGAACTTAACACACCCCCAAAAGGTCTTCTGCTGAATAGTTATTTACTCTATTTTGAAAAAATTTTACCATTGATAGGATGGTTTTTTTCAAAAAATCTTATGGCATACCAGTACCTTCCCGATTCAGTCATTAATTTCCCGGCTCCAGAAGACTTTGCCCAAATAATGATTAAAGCAGGATTTTCAGATGTTAGATGGAAAAGAATGACTTTAGGTATTGTAAATTTATTCATCGGTTATAAACTTTCTTAGGTTTCCATTTAATAACTTTTTTATCAAAATCTATCGTATAATCAAGGCCTTTCAAAAAATTCATACCGAGCAGGCCGCTATGATTAACGCTCGGCCCATTATGTTCTATTATCCCTGCATAAATATCCGACTTTTTTACTGGACCGACCTTTATATAATTCAACTTAACCAAAGCTGCCTGTATAATATTTCCTCCAGCCCCCTGTAAGGCAATTTTCCTGGTATTTCCAATATAAAGCTTATTTGCAAGCTCTTTATGCAGGGCAGTTATCGAAGCGCCCGTATCAAGAAGAAGTTGAGCCTTAATTTCTCTGTTGTCATAACCTAACAGAACAGGCACGAGCACCTGATTGCCGATTATCGTAACTTTAGACTGCAAGCTTGCTAAATATTTTTCTCTGGCAGCCAGTTCTTCCGCTTTTTTTAATTCCTCATCTTCTTTTTGTAAAAGTTCTTTATGTTTTCTTGCCAGTTCGGCTTCTCTTTTCATTATTTCCAACCGTTTTTTTTCAGATACGCCGTCGAACCTATCATGATAAACACTTGAATCTTCTAAATATTCCAAAGGTATTTTACTCTCATCATCTACAAAACAGATCTGCCCATACTTGTTAACATATTTAAAAATTTTTCCATATAATTCTTGTGGAATAAAAAAAGTTCCAAGTACAAATATAAAAAAAATCCGGGATATAGTAATCTTATACATAAAATTTTAGTATTGACCTCTGGTTTTTTTAGAAACGGTGAGAAGATAAAAATAATAAATAAAAAATCGCCAAAGCTAAGGAACGTGGACGAAATAACTTCGCCATCTCAAGTATTTCCTAAAACTTGATAAACTGCAAGAGTCAATTTTCTAAAAAATATTGCATTTTTTGGCAACTACCTGTATTATTTATTAAAGATATAACCTAAAAGACAGGTAGTTGTAGTGAATGTCTGAATGAAAACTGCTGTTTTTTTCCAAATACGGAAGAGGCTCTGAGCCTGAAACCAAAATTTTTTGGATGCAGCCTGGCATTAAAAACAGGCAAGCTGCAGAGTTAATGACTAAAGCAGGCATAGATGTTGTTATGGATATGTGTATAAAAAGGTAGAGCATGAAAGATTCTGCTAATAAAAGCGGTTACAGTAAAAAACGTGGACGCACCAGGAACAGAGTATGTCATTGCTGCCGGAAACAGGCTCCCTTCTGCTGGACATGCCGGTGCGGTTTTGCCATCTGCCAGGTATGTATGTATGAAAATGAGTGGGGTATGACCTGTAATGGAATAACCTGGCAGTGTCCTGATTGCGGTGCCCAAAATGGATACGGCAATCAATAAATAAAGGAAGCCCAAAATATAAATGAAAACCCTTAATGATATACTCCCCTTTGTGGAGCAGCCCAGCAGATATCTTGGCACAGAAACAAATATAATTAAAAAAAATCATCACGGTCTTAAACTCAGAATGGCTCTGGCCTTTCCTGATCTCTACGAAATCGGAACATCACATTTCGGTCTGCAAATTTTGTATAATATATTAAACAATCATAAATCTATTGTTGCTGAAAGAGTATTTGCTCCGGCGCTGGATTTTGGTGGATACCTAAGATCATCCGATACAC
>JAGGWL010000130.1 GCA_021157555.1 Deltaproteobacteria bacterium
GCCATATTTTCAACCATTACCTGCCCCTGAACGACTTGAGTCCGGTTGTCCCCTCTCAACAGTTTGCCGCTTTTTTCGCGCCAGGCCAGGGCGGTTTTTACTTTGGTGTCATACATCGGTTCATCCATGGAAATGTCGGTCAGATTTTGTTCATCAATTTCATCTGTTCTTAAGAGTTCGCCACTTGTAAGTACCAAATTTCTTTCTGGATTTCTTTCCGGATTTTTAAAAGCAAGATGTTTTAAACCCGTAAAAAAACCACTGATATCACGCCATTCAAGCCGACTGAATGAATTGAGTTTAAACTGGGTCTCAAGATCCTCAGGATAAAACAAGAGCACGCAAGTGGCAGGTTTACGATCACGCCCTGCCCTGCCCGCCTCCTGAAGATAATTTTCCAGAGAACCTGGAATGTCCGCATGAATCACCACTCGTATATCCGGCTTGTCAACTCCCATTCCAAATGCGTTGGTAGCCGTTATAACCTTGAGTTCCCCGTCTATAAAATTTTCCTGTACCACTTTTTTTTCTTCAGGAGTCCTGCCGCCATGGAAATAATCGACCTCCCATCCTTTTTTTGCCAGGCTCCGGCTGAAATTTTCTACCCGGGCTCGTGTGGAAGCGAAAATAATACCACCGCCGTCAGCATCCCCTTTTCTTAAAACATCCGATAAAATATCATGGATAATTTCGGCTTTTTCACTATCAATGACATTTTCTACCTGATAATTCAGATTAGTTCTCTCGTATCCACCTTCGAAAATAACCAGCTCAAGATCAAGTTCAGTTTTAAAGTAGGTACGGATTTCATTTATAACTTCTTTTTTTGCAGTTGCTGTAAAGCAGACTATCTGGGGGATTCCGGAAAGGCCGCAAGAAGCGTTCTCATTCAAAAAACGGGATATATAAAGATAATCTGTCCTAAAATCATGCCCCCACTTTGAAAAGCAATGTGCTTCATCAATCACAACCAGTCCAAGTTCTCTTTGCCTGATAACAGATTTAACGATGGTGTTGCGCAATTGTTCAGGAGCCAGCCAGAGGAGATCTATATCGCCCATGCGGACTTCTTCCAGAGTGCGACTTCTTTCAAGCATTGTCAGCAATCCGTTAATTGTGCCGACATTGATGAGCCCCTTTTTTTTAAGACCGTCAACCTGGTCTTTCATCAATGACTGCAAGGGAGATATAATCAAAACGAGCTGATTGCGCAGCCTTGCCTTTATCATGCCCGGCAACTGATAGCATAAGGATTTACCGGCGCCGGTCGGCAGCACTGCCAGACAACTGCTCCCTTTCACGATCTCTTCCACTATTATCCTTTGTATGGGAGGAGATTCGTTTTTTACAGGCAAAAAATCGTTAAATCCAAAAAATTGTTTTAAATTCAGATTAAGGTCATAATGTTTTTTACAAAAAACGCAATCATTCTGCATGCAGGGTGTTGCTCGAAGGGAATCAAGTAAAGCAGGAATTGACGGAAACTGGTGCCTGATCCAGGGTGGCAAAACTGAATTGTCGCCGGCTACCTGAATCCAGGCCAGGGCATAAGCCAAACATACAGCCGATTCGGGAGCATTCACCGCAAGATCAAACACCTCCCCTGCCCTTTTAATACAAACTTTTTCAAAAGTTAAATCAAGCCATATCTTGCGCGCTTCCAAACCTGAAATGGGTTGATCGCCGGTTATTTTGTGAAACAGAGCATCATAAAAATCATCGGGAAAATAGAGCGAAAGTGCCCGCCGATAAAAACCGGCCAGACTTTTTTCCATATTCTGAAAGGACTTGATTTGATCAATAAAAAGTGTAAAAGCAGCCTTTGCATCTGCAACCGGATCATTGACAGATTCTTTCACAATTTTATAATCTTTCACAAGTCTGTGATATGGATTTTGTGGAAAAGCCAGGGGAGATAAAAAGAGTGTATCAATCAAGGGGATTGATAAAAGGTTAAGATCCGGGTATTTTTTTTTAAGCCAGATAATATCATAACGGCTTATGTTATGCCCCAGGAGAAACAGGGCATTGCGGCAGAATTGATCCAAAGAGTTTAAAGCCCTGCCTTCGTCAAACCTTCCCTTAAAGCAGAGACTTCTATCTTCAATTAAAAGATCAATCGCCCCAATTTTAAGAAGGGAGTTATCAGACGGGTTGATTTCCAGATCCAGAGCAATTCCGTCTTGTATAATTTTATTCATGAACCTGGAGCTGGAGCTGTGATGCATAGTTAGGAAAATTATTTTGTCCTCGTTCCTAATGCTCCTGCTTCTGCGCCAATACAAACTTTTATTTTTGCTTCAAAGAACTCTCTGATTTTTTTTTTAGAAATATTAATTTTTGGCTCAAGATGTAAAATATTATCGTCCTCAATATCATCAATGTAAACCAGGGCTATACAAAAAAGTTTAAAGTTAATTCCCTGAATAATATTTTTTGAGCATTCAAATATTTTTTCGATACTCATTTTTTCTTTTACCAAAAAATATAAATCATAATA
>JAGGWL010000242.1 GCA_021157555.1 Deltaproteobacteria bacterium
ACCAAACACTGAGCTATAATAAAATTTGAAAACCTCTGAAACTCGCTGCGCTCAAACAGCCAGAGGTTTTCAAATTTCACCATAGCTCAGTCCTGACATTTAATGGTCGGCGTTATAACCAAGCCCCAGTTTCTTTATAATAAGCAAAGTTGAGTCTTGACAAAAGTTGTTTTTCCTCTTTGGAAGCATCATCAAAACCGCCTTTAAGAATAAATTGTTTTTCGTTACGATGAGTTCTCAATATATTGCATAACCACATAACACTACAGCGTCACTTAACTTCATAAATACAATATATGGGTTTGCAAAGTCCATATCACATCACCATGTAGTACACGTAACATGTAATATAGTGGATAAAACATGCATGTGTCGCTGTAGTGATAAGTAAATTTTTTAGTTTATCATAATTATTTGCAATCCATTTGGACAGCTCCTTTCGTTTTATTGCATCTTTACAGTAGCTGTCTAAATGAGACTCATTCAATACTGTGAGGCCATAGGCTGTTAAATATTCAATAACACTCAGCTTTAAATCAAGCTTTACAGGCACACCTGGTCTTTTTTTTGGAAATGGAATTATAAATTCATTTCTTGGAATTGGGATATAGATCATTTTACTGCTGTAATCCTTGAAAAACTCGTATGCCGCAATGGACATAATCTTGGTTCCGCCAGTCAAATTAACCAAAAACTCAGCATCCTTTTTCCCTTTAATCCACTTGCCGATTTTCTTGTGGCTATCAAGGATTGAATCTTCTTGAACGATGATAGGATTGATTTTATAATATAAACCCAATCTATCTAATGCGTTTAAGATGTCTGCCGTCTTATTTTTCTTTTCCATCGCAGTTGTTGATATGAATAGCAAATCATCAGGCTTGAAATGGTGAATAGCAAGAATATTAGGTATGGTATGGTCGCTTATCAGAGAAATCAGTATTATTTTCATATTTACCTCATGCTCAAAAATAAATTAGCAATTTTAAGTGTTGAGGCGCTTGGCTGGCAAGGCGCGAAAACGCAGGAATATCAAGATATTTCTGCGCTTTCGGAACGTAGTTAGACGGGATGCAGCGGCGCTTAAAGAGAATCTCCTGTCTTTCTGTAAGAATTCAGGAAACAGGCTGCAGCCATAGAAGAAACATCTTCTTTTATGGAAGAGATATCCTCCATGACCAAACAGAATGTAGACAATGCAAACCAGGCGGATAATCTTATAAAGGAAGCCAATCAGGCTATAGGTGAGGTTAATAATGTCATGAGCGAACTAACCCTTTCCATGGAAAATATCTCCAAGGCAAGCGCAGAAAAAGATATATGAATGGCCGAAGGTGTAGTGATCGTCCTCGTTTCTTACTTCATCGCTCTCTTACTCATATTCCAACACAAAAGTTTCTTCTGCTTCAAGAAATTTTTTCTTTTTGATCAGGCGGTTAATTTTTTTCGCAGCTTTGGGGGTGATATATTTTTCACCACATTGAACACACAGGCCGGCCGGTATTCCCTTGATTACATACAATTGTCCTTCCAGTCGATAATCGAAATTGCCCATTTTGATTTGTTCTATTTTTCCACCGCAAAAAAAACAATTGTTTAAATTTTCTCCCATACGATTATCTCCCTGTTTGACTCTGTTTAAATGATCTTCCCAAATGGGCAGCGATGGAACATAGGCAAAAAGAATAATAAGCCAGCCATCATGATCATCAGCGCACATAACATGGACCGGTTTTTTTCCGGAACAGGCTGATACCAAAGAACTGGCGCCTTGTTCAGGGTTCCTGTGGATTTCAATGATTCTGCCGTTTTCTATGGCATCTTCAATTTCCTCAATAGTTATTTTTTCTGATAAAAAGTCCCTGATAATATGCTCAGAAATATGATATTGGGATGTTTTTATTTTTTTTCTTATCCATTCTATTTCCGGGGCATCATTTGTCGAAGTCATAATTGTATCCTGCTTTTTTCTTTTTTCTTTTCCGCAATTCTTAATTTACGCCTTTCTAATGCCTGACGATTGCGCCTTTTGTCATCATCAGTTTCTAAAATCAGAGGAGGTACTTGCATTGGCTTGCCCTCTTTATCAAGGGCCACAAACGTTAAATACGCAGAAGCGGTATGAGTAACCTTGCCGGTAAAAAGATTTTCTACTTCAACACGAGCACCCACTTCCATTGAAGTTTTGCCGACCAGATTCACGCTGGCTTTAATGATCAGAAGATTCCCCACAAAAACCGGATGGTGAAAATCAACCCTGTCTATAGAAGCTGTAACTGCAATTTCCCGGGTATGCCGCATAGCAGCCACAGCGGAGGCATTGTCGATATGATACATAACCACTCCACCATGCACCATTCCTGCATGGTTTCCATCCTGAGGCAATGTAATAAGTGAAATGAGTACACTGCTGTCTTTGACCTTTTTTCCGTTCATAAATTACCTTTCTGTTGTTAGGAGCTTTTTTTTTCTAAATGGTGCCTTTTATCAGCTTCATTTTTTACAACCCTGGAACTCAGATGTATCTCCTTGGGGACTTCAGCTTTTCCTGTCAACTGACAAGCTTTTCTAAATCAAGTTGAAATGCCCAGCTTTGGAAGAATATATAACTGCATTAAAAAATAGAAAGCTATAATTACAAGAATAATTGTTATCAGTTTCATAAATTAAAAAGGGTGTTGCAAAGATTGCCATTATCAATAGTTAAAACAAGTGGTTACGCCATA
>JAGGWL010000352.1 GCA_021157555.1 Deltaproteobacteria bacterium
ATTAGCTGTTCCGGTTATATCAAGATAAGCCTCATCTACCGAGGCCTGCTCCACGAGGGGTGAATAGTGCAGCAGAATTTCCATAATCTGTTGTGATACCTGTTTGTAACGCTGCATGCGTACAGGAAGATATATGCCATCAGGGCACAATTTTTTAGCTTTGAAAAGAGGCATGGCTGAATGAACCCCATAAGCCCTGGCTTCATAAGACGCAGCAGACACAACACCCCTGTTGCCGCCACCCCCTACAATTACAGGCTTGCCTGCCAGTTCCGGCCTGTCAATACATTCAACAGAAGCATAAAAGGCATCCATATCAACATGCAGAATATTTCTTTTTACATGTTTTTTAATTATTTTCTTCCAGTTCCCTTAAAAAATTGCAATCCTTGCGCCGTTTATTCGAATTACAAGTTCATTTTTTTCTTTTGAAAGTCTGATATCATCATTATTATGGCCTGCCAGTTCTGCATAAGTACTTCTCAACTTGCCACAATTTAACTTTTCCAGAGCCATTTGCAGGATATCAAGTCCTTCCTCAAGCTTTTCCCTGCTTTCATTTGATTTAAAATATTGAAAAATTGACTGATCATGCAATTTTTTTATTTCGGTTTCAATGCAATGTTTGCTGAGATCAAGTTTAATATGCATAAATTCAGTATGCCTTTTTTTCTAAAATATATTATATTTTATATAAAAATGCCTAAAGTGGTAGAGACAAGGCATGCCTTGTCTTATTTGAGACGGAGACAAGGCATGCCTTGTCTCTACGAGGGAAAACGGTCATTATAATTCATTTAACCATCCCTGCCTGTTAAGTTCTGTTCAGTTCAAGGAGACGCTCTCTTGTAAAAGTGCATCAGAAATGCTGCTCAGGCTTGAATTGGCAAGCATCTTTACAGATCTGTCAAACTTGCGGCACAATTTTTTTACCATTTGACAAGCATTGTGACTATTGCAGTTTACAGGACAAATAACAAGATCAGCTCTCATTACACGCGATTCAATGTTTATCTTGCCATTGTTCATATATCCATCATGATAATCAAACTCACCGCCACTTGATTCAACCAACTGTTTATACAGATGTTTAATTTTGGTTATTCCGCCCACAATCAGAATCCTTTTTGAACAAAGCTGATATTTAATACATTTCTCCTGGCATTGGTTACCTTGTTCGAAACAAGGAGTTAACTTTTCAATAAGATCGCTTACTTCTTCGGCAAGCCGATAATTTATTGATTGAAGGTCAAGAAGCTGCGTCCGAAGAGAACGATTTTCATTTTGCATATTCCGAATCTCCAGAGTCTGCTCCGAATCTCTCTCTTTAAGAGTTGTTATTTTATCTTTTAATTGAACTTCTTCCTTTTTTATTTGCAGGATTGGAGCATAACTTTTGTCCGTAGATTGACTTTTTTTAATTTTTTGCAGATTATGCTCCGCAGTTTTTAATTTTTGTTCGGTGATGGAATATTTCTGTTTTAGTTCTCTGGCCAGCCTCTTCTCCTGCTGCAACATCCTGGCTAACTTCTGCGCTGCATTTTCCTGCATGGAGAATGCCCGCCTCGACTTCATTACCTCTTCCATATTTGCATGACAAAGCATATGTGTATCGCCAAAAATATTTTCCATAAACTCATCAGGCAGATCATTCCTGATAGCGGCCAGATAGAAAAGACCATCCATTTTCCCATTGCGAAAACCATTTTTCCATTCCGCAAAAAAGGCTTCAGGCGCAAGAGATTTGAATTCAGCGATAATATTACGATATTTGTGGCTAAGATACCGGTCAATTTTTATTGAAACATGATTTTCATCATTCATATATCCCATAACCGCCCTGTGAACCTCATGCGCCTTTATTTTTTTTATTTTATGCCCTGTCTTTTTCAATATTCTTTTGTGTTCTTCAATTGTCAGGCACGATCCCAGGACAGGGCATTTAAAATTATTCTGTATTTCCCATATTCGTTTTAATTGCAGCATGTTACAAGATAAAAAATCTTCAGGATTTATTTTTGCAAGTATTTCAGGCATAGCACATATCTCCTCATTTCATATTTACAAACTTTAATGTTTGCTACTACAAACAAAATGAGGTGTCAAGAAAAATAAACGCTAATCCGTCCCTATTTTTTTTGCTGACTATCTTTTAGTGTTTCCCAGAGTTCCTTTACCTGAGCCCTTGTCTCTTCCAGAGAGTTGGCATTATTAACCCTGAAATCTGCAAAACGTATTTTTTCATCTATCGGTAATTGTGATTTCAGTATATTAGCCGCTTCTTCAAGGCTGATAGCGTCTCTTTGTGCAAGACGTTCTATTTGCATTTCCTGGGGAATATGCACAACAAGTATCTTGTCAAAAATATACGATAGATTAACCTCAATCAAAAGCGGAATTACAACCTGTATTACAGGATCAGTGGCATCGGATGCTATTTGATTAACCTGTTCAATAAATTCATCATAAATTTCCGGATGGGTAAAGCTCTCCAGTTTTTTTCTTTTTTCAAGATCTCCGAATACAATATCCGACATCTTTTTTCTGTCCAGCGTTTCATCATCCTGAAGAACCTGACGGCCAAAGTATTCAACTATTTTTTTCCAGGCAGGTTTCCCGGTCTCAACAACTTTTCTTGCTATCAGATCAAAATCAACTATCGGAGCGCCCAGTTCCTCCAGCATTTTTGCAACAGTAGTTTTTCCGCTGGCAATCCCGCCGGTGACGCCTAACAGGAGCCGGTTATCGGTGCCCCTCAATTTTTTCATTAACCCTTCCAGATTTTGATATGAGGGCGGCAGCATGGGCATAATATCACTCTCAACGCCTGCAAAACTGATAGGATAACGAATTCCCCGGCGATAGAGATTTTCCATGCCGAACAAGGCCTTTTCCATCATTCCGGCCGGAATAGCCATAACCATTTCATCATCCTGAGCATGCCCGTAACGCCGCTCGCCATAACAGGGTATTGTCATGGATGGTTTTCCTGTTAAATAACATCTTGCAATAGCATCGGAGCATGAAGATTCGCCTACACAAAAAAATTGCATTACCTCATAATTTTCGAACTGTAATGAATTTATTAAAAGCATCATCTGGGCCGGATTACAGTAGATAAGAACGATATCAGGTTCAAACGGCTTGTAAACAAGGGGCGCCATGACAACAGCTTCATATTTCCCACGCGGCAGTCTTGGTATGGATGCTTCACATTTTTTCCCGTCTTCTTTGGTTTTAAGCCAAACTATATTCCTGAAAGTGCCGTCCTTGTAGATATCCGAAAGATCGGTCAAACCGAGTATAGCCGGACATGAAGGAAAGAGAAAATCATCAAGATCTGCGCCAACTGTCCAGTCAAAGCTTCTTGCAAGGCTGACCAACTGGCACAAAGTTACTTTTTTGTCCGGTTTTCTCATAAAGGGAATTTCCTTGAGATCCTCCTTTTTTTTTAACATTTTAAAGGCTACAGGAAAGGACTTCAGCCTCATTAAAAGTTCCATTCTCCTGATCAGTTTTTCCCAGTCCACCTGTTTTACCATCTAATTTACTCCTTTCGTACATCAATTTTTTTTCTGCCCCAGTTCAGAGCTTTTTGATGTGATTTAAAATAGAGATCAAGGCGTTTTTTCCCTTTAATTGCAGAGCCCCGATCTTCCACCCGGCCATATCCATATCCTGAAATATAAAATCTGGTGCCAAAAGGATAAAACCTGGTATCTGCCGCTATTGTGCCATCCCGAGGAAATAGAAGCCATGGGAAAAATATAATCCGGAAGGGGATCATCCATGGATGTGTAAGACTGTTTGTGGAGAATAATCCAGGAACAGGCTCATGGGGCTTTGTTCCGCTGGCGGTAAGCCCTGAATAGGGCTTACCCTTACTCCTTCCAGCGCTTATATATCGATTCCAGAAATTGAGTTTTAGAAATTTCCAACTACCCCGCTCCCAGCCGCAGCACTTGCCGCACCCGCAATAGCCTGTAACTTCCATTCGCCGTATAGTCGTTGGGCTGGCACATCCGGCAATCAACATAATCAATATAATTGCGAAACTTTTCATGGCCCTAACTATGAGACAAATTAATAATCTCGTTTATATCATTGATTTTATCCAGAGTTTTGATCTTTTCTATTAACAGGTCAATATTTTTTTTCGGAATAGACAGAATTGCCGCATTTTTATACTTGGCTACAAGTTCTTCAAAAGTTAAAGGATTTGCAGGATCACCTTTCGGTACTGCCAAAGAATCGTTATATTCGGTGCCGTCTTTCATCTTAATTGATAATTTTACTCCAAATTTAATCCTCGGGGCAAGAGATGTATGAATTTTTTTTCTTAACGCAACCAGCTTGGGATCATTTACTTTTTCATCTGTAAATGTATCGACTGTAATATTTCCTTCAGCCAAAGCAACGGAAGCCAAAAACCAAACACTAAATTTTCCTTCCACGCCTTTGACCGGTTCTTTTAGAGATGCCGCAGTTGATGCGACCGGCCCGATTTCCAGATCTATTCTTTCAACATCTTCGATATTAGGTTGATACTTGGCTCTGATCTCCTCCAGGAGATTCATCGTCGAATGCGTTCAGGCTCAGGTGGGGTACGGCTTAATACTCAAATTATTAATATAATATTTTGATCCGAGCTGATCCAGAATTATCTCTTCGTCCGGAGTATCTGTAAGAACTTCAAGCAGACC
>JAGGWL010000176.1 GCA_021157555.1 Deltaproteobacteria bacterium
CTCTTACTTCTAAATTTTGCATTTTTTCAATATCAAAATTTTTTTCCTTTATCAATTTTATTAAAAAACTCGGTGTTGCGCTCTCAAACCAGTAATTGCTGAAATTATGTTTTTTAAACAAAAGAAGCGCTGAAAACGGATTAAAAACCTTTGTGCAGCTTTTGCTAAAGCAAAAGCCATTATACCAATATCTTATTTTTCCAATTAGTTCAAATTTCCTGATACCTTCAGATTTTGCAAACAGATCTATATGTTCTTTAAAACAGATTTCCATTTCCTGCATAGTTATCCCGAGAAGTGATGAATATTGCGCATCCATAGAGATATCTTCTAAATTATTCAACCCGCTGAAGACTCCTGCTTTGGAAAACTTGCTTACTCCTGTTAAAAGCACAAACCTTATATGTTCATCACAGGCTTTTATAATGGTATAAAAGCCTTTTAATATTTCACGAAGCTCAATAGCCAGCTTTTTATTTTCTATATTATCAATTATCGGCTTGTCGTATTCATCAATAAGGATAACAACCTTGTTGATCTGGTTTAATTTAGTCAAAAGTTCATCAAACTTGATGTCATATTGTGTTTGTTTAAGGGTAATTCCGTAAACTTGCGCTATTTTATCAAGCTGATATACAATATAATTTATCAGCTCATCTTCATTTCGTGCCTTTGATTTACTAAAATCTATCCTCACAACCGGATATTTTTCCCACGCTAAATCCGCCTTGTATATCCACAGCCCTTTAAATAGTTCTTTTTCACCTTCAAATATCTTATTTAACGTGGAGATTAAAAGACTTTTACCGAACCTTCTCGGCCTGGAAAGAAAATATACACCCTTTGGGTTTTTTACAAGATCGAATACCTTTTCAGTCTTGTCTACATACAGATAATCATTTTGAATGATATCCGAAAATGTTTGTATCCCTATTGGAAGATTTTTCATATTATTGCCTTTTGAGATAAGGGCCTGTAAAAAAATAAGGTGGCTGATATTGCGCTTAGATTTGGGCCAGGTATTGAAAAAATCAACAGTTTTCTTTCAGGTACTATCTATAATCCGGTATAATAACCTTGCTGCTTGATATACCTGACATTAAAATTTTTTCCAGTGCAGCATCTCGTGATTCTATTGTTGTTACAAGAATTTTATCAAATGCAAAAGAGTCTATGCTTACTGGATCTATTATCTTTATGCAGAAAAACATTTCTCCTGTTTTCGATTCATCTACAACCATAAATAGATGAATACCAGACTCTTTCCGCAAAATCGCTTGCACCATAAAAAATTATACGTATATTCCCCTCAGCTTTAAAATCAAAAAATATTTTTTTAAAAATTTTCACATAATTATAAAAAAACCATAGCTCTGCCTGGCAGGTTACATAATAATTATTAACCAGCTTAAAAAAACAGCTTTATAATCCGAACTAATTTCAACAACATAATGAAGCTGGATGCCGAAGTAAATCCAACATGACTTTGGACTTTTAAGTAAGTATCAAGATAAAATTTGTTGATTTGTTCATGCTTTGAACATATTAATACACAGGTGTCAAAAAAAATATAGGGGGCAATTCATGGGCTTTTATATTCCTGACAGAATGGAACCCTTACCCCATGCTCAGAAAATGAATTATTCATTGCACAATGTCGTTTACCACTATTTAGCTAAAATCAAAAGCCATGCCTGTTTTTGGACGAATTTCTATTGCCCTGGGTGGGCATGCAGGAACACATAATTCGCAAACGCTACATTTTTTCTGATCAAAAGCAACCAGCATTTCAGGACGCTGGATATATAAAGCTCCCGTTGGACAGACTGCAGTGCATGCGCCGCAATGTGTACATTTTTTATCATTGCGCTTTATTTCCTGTGAAGCCTTTTTTACATCGACTCCCTGATTTTTAAGATACTGCACGCCATTTTTAAAATTATTTTTTGTTCCTGAAAGCTCAAGCACCATAACTCCCTCTTTTCTGGGAAGTATGGTAGCATTAAGTATATTGAATGTAAGATCAAATTTTTTAACAAGGGTACAAACGACAGGAGTATGCACTGTCTGAGTTGAAAAGCGAAGAACCAGTATTTTGGAATACACAAAAAACCTCCAGAAAAATCTTTATTTTTATTAGAGAAAGTGTCAATTTAGATTTTATAATATATCATGTCAAGAATCAATGAAACGGGGACAAAATAATTTCCACAAACATGCGCACATATTTAGGGCTCGTTCCAATAATTGCAGGGGGGATGTAGATGCAAGAAAATAAAACTGTCAGCATTGAAGACCTTTTATCAAATTCAGAAGTAAAGCAAATAACAGGAAAAATTAATCAGGAAATTATTGAACGAAGAGGCTATCAGCCACCGATATGCGAAGCCTTTACCAAACCTTTTACAATCTTAAAAGAAAACAATGATATATGCTTGAAAATTCATAGTGAAGCAGCCAGTCAGTTGCCAAAAATGGTAGAAAATAAGGTGCAGGATATTGAGGGGATTGATTTACCTGATGAATTATTGACAACAGAATATTCCTTAAAACGTATAATCGGCATTGTTTTTTCAGGAGGCCCTGCTCCGGGAGGACATAATGTAATTGCGGGACTTTATGATGCCGCCAAAAAAGCTAATCCTGAAAGCATAATATACGGTTTTCTTATGGGACCGGACGGTATTATTGAAAATGAAGCTATTAAGCTTACAGACGATATTATTGATGCCTACAGAAATATGGGAGGGTTTTCAATGATAAAAACAGGCCGTACAAAAATTGATACACAGGAGAAAGTTGCCCTGTCAAAGGATACATGCAAAAAGCTTGATCTTGATGCTTTGGTTATAGTAGGAGGTGATGATTCTAATACAAATGCGGCTTTTTTGGCCGAGGAGATGTTTAATGACGGAGTTCAGGTTATTGGTGTCCCCAAAACAATAGATGGCGATGTACAGGTAAGGGATGCAAACAATAATGTGTTATGCGCAATCTCTTTTGGCTTCCATTCTGCTGCCAGGGCTTTTGCAAATTCAATCAGCAATCTTTGTACTGACTCCAGTTCTGATATAAAATACTGGCATATTTGCAAGGTAATGGGAAGAGTTGCAAGCCATTTGGCTTTGGAAGTGGCTCTTCAAACACATGCGAATTTAACTCTTATAGGAGAGGAGCTTGCAAATTATGTCGATAAGTCAAGAATTGAGAAAGCTCATAAAGAAAACAGGATAGATTATACAGCATATGGCATTACTCTCAGACATCTTTCCAGAGTTATTTGTAATTGTATAGTAAAAAGAGCGGCTGCAGGTAAAAATTACGGTGTTATGGTAATACCCGAGGGTGTACTTGAATTTATTAATGAGATTCAGATTTTTATACTCAAGCTAAATACAATTATTGCGGAATATAACGAAACCCATGATGTTGACTTTCACACCAATTTCCTCCTTCTTGAAAATAAACTGGAATTTTTGAGGAGACTTGCCACGCTTTCCGAGGACGAGAACAAATTGTCAATCTGGAACAGAAGGGATAATGATTTATTCAATGATATTCCGGATTTTTTTCAGGAGGGTTTACTGCTGGAGCGTGACAGTCATGGAAATTTTCCTTTTTCACAGGTAGAAACAGATAAGGTTTTAATGGGACTTGTTCAGGACTATCTTGGTATTCTTAAAGAAAATGGAACCTATAAAATAGGAATACACAGGAATTATTATATTAGCACACTGGAAAAAGGAGGCGTTGATCCTGATTGTTTTGGTCCTGTAATTTTTAGAAACTATGATAACGGTTCTGAACTGCTGCTTGTTAAAAAAACGATAACATCTTTAAAAATACTTAAAAATTCCATGATCAGCAGTGGAGTTATAAAGGAAAATGATGAGATCCCTTTAGCCGTTGAAAAAATTTATCTAAAATCCGTTCCCAATTTTAAAACACAATCACATTTCTACGGATATGATGGAAGAGGGACTGAACCGACAAGGTTTGACTGTAATTATACATACAATCTTGGATTAACGGTCTTTAGCTTGATAGCAGGCGGTGCAACCGGCCAAATGGCTGCAATCATGAATCTTGATCATAAATTTATTGATTGGAAACCTATAGGAATTCCTATTGCTTCTTTAATGCATCTTGAAGAGAGAAAAGGTAAACAGGCTCTTGTGCTGGAGAAGAGCGTGGTTGATATTAATTCGGCAGCGTTCAGGGTGGTCAAGGCTTTAAGGGATAAATGGCTCGCGGCAGAGCCTGGCGGTGATCAATATAGATGTCCTGGCCCCATACGTTTTACAGGTAAAAGTGAGGAAGACAGGCCTATTACACTTGTTTTAAATGCAATAGGTGGATCGGGTTTCAATGAATGATCGTGAGTTTAGTTTTGTGCAGTGCAGTGATTAAATAACGGAGTAAAGATTTTTTTTGAAATGGACTGAAAATCTTCGTCAAGAGGAGACTCTGTTTGGGTTTGAGCTTTTCCGAAACAGAGTCTGTTATACAAATCTTCGCTTTCTCCAGATTGGTAGTCATTACCTTCCCAAATACGCCTGGCAGATTTTAAAGCTGTTTCAGGTGGTTTATTTTCCTGCAAAAGTTGTTTAGCATAGTTCAGAGATGATTCGGGAAAAAATTTAATAGGTTCGGATAATCCTTGTATAAATATAGAGATAAGATCGTAAATTATTTCACTACTCTGTTCAACAGGAGTAAATTCCCATACCGAGTCTTTGCATACAAGAAAACTCTTACATGAAAATTTTTTATCGTTTAAAGAGCATAGAACCAGATGAGATATCCATGCCTTTAAAAAATCTTTTGCTCTTGTTTTTCCGTATCTGATTGTAACAATTCCGTGATCATATAGACCATCAAGGCTTCCATAAATGTTAAACTTTTTATTATCAGGTTTGATATCAAGAGAGAATTCAACAGGCTCAAACCTGTTCCCTTGAGTGTACTTGTTTATTATTTTTACAAATTCCGATGCATCAGCGCTCATATCCATGTATAAATAGTCACCGATATTCCCATGTGGCAACCTGCCTTCGGCTTTTTGCACAGGCAAATATTCATTCAGGTTTATTCCTGAAGAACCGATTTTAACGAGGGCGTTTCCTAAAATATATTTATCCAAGCCATCAAGATTAAAATTTTCTTTTTCGTCTTTAGTCCTGCTTGATTCCGAAAGATATATCCCGAAACGTTTATTTAAAAAATATTTAACAGGATGACTAAAAAAATCGAACAAGTCTTTAATTGCTATATCAGTCAAATTGTAAGGTGGAGAATTGTCAAATGGAGAGATCCGGGTAGATAGAAACTGTGGAAGCTCCTGTTTTGCCATTAGATATAATGCCCTGGCAGCATTATAATTTTCTTTTGAATAGCTGAACAGACCGGAGCCATTTTTAAAATAGTCCTGTGAAAAAGCCTGAAGTCTATGTTTAGTTAAAAAAAAGTTTTTTGGTTTAGTTAAAAAAAAGTTTTTTGGTTTTGTTATAAGATGATTTTCTATTGTTTTGTCAGGCACGGAAAAATTTTTTCCCATGTAGTCGATAAGTTCACTAACGAGCACGGAAGGAGGAATAAGTGTATTGTCCTGAATACTCTGTCCTATATAGCTGATGTATAATCTGTCCCTTGCAGAAATTATAGATTCAAGAAACAAATATTTATCGTCATTTCGTTTTGATCTGTCCAGTGTTTTCGGTTTTTTTGCAATAAGATCAAAGCTAAGGCTCTGTGAATCTCCGGGAAAGGCATCATGGTTCATCCCGATCATACAAACAACTTTAAATGGAATACTTCTCATAGGGAGCATTGAACAGAAAGTCACGCCTCCTGAAATAAAACCCGAACCAAAGCTCTTTTTTTGAAGAGACCCGGCAAGATATGATTTCAGGACATCTATATTTATTTTTCTGTTAAAACCGGAAATATCTTCAATTGTTTGAAGACCGTTAAGAATATCTCTGATTACCTGTATCTCGAATTCACCATCATCGTCCAGAAGAAAGAACTCACCTATTATTTTATTGAGATATATACCCCAGTCGCTTAAGCTCCTATCTTTGCCAAGATCATCTACACATGAAAAAAGAAATTCAGTAAAACCAAGAAACCTGGATAAAATTTCAACATCTTCTCCTTCAATATCGTCATAAGGAAGTATCCCGGAAAAAATATTTTTCCCATAACCCGGCATGGCATAACCCAAGAGCAGCCTGTCCAGACCGGACTTCCAGGTATTTTCGGAGAATCCGGGCAGTTCCAGTTTTACCCTGCTCTCTTTATCTATCCCCCATCTTATGTTTGTTTCCCTGATCCAATTTTCAATAAGCTCCACATCAGATTTGCCAGGGCAAAATTTTTCTTTAATAGACGGAACTTCCAGAAGATCAAGCACCTCTGTTACGCCCAACCTGCTATCCCTTAAATCAAGTATTGAAAGAAAGGCATCAATGATGCTGCTCTCTTTTGTTACGTTCCGGTCTGCTATTGAAAACGGTATTCGATTTTTTTTATCAACTCTCAAGCTAAAAACAGCATGAATATAAGGCGCATATAACTCAATATCAGGCGCCATAACAATTATATCTTTTGGCAATAAATCTCCATCCTCCTCAAACATGGCAAGAAGATTGTCATAGAGCACTTCAATCTCCCTCATAGGGCTGTGGCATGAATGTATATGGATTGATTTATCATTTTCCGGATTAATCTGATATTGTTTCTCCTGCATACAAAGGATATTATTCTGAATATGAGACAACATGCCTGCATCGGGGATTTTATGAAATTCCTCCTCAATATTACAACCAATTCCTTTGATGAATTCAAAAAAATCTCTCCCAAGTTTCCCAAATGATGTCAGCAGAACGTTCCCATTTTCCAGATACAATTCGTCTGTTGTTCCATCTGTAATCAAATATTTTTTTTTAATTTTGTTTATCTCTGCCCCGAAAAGGATGTCTCCCCAGTACTCTTTGCATGGATGTAGAAGAAACATGTTAATTTCTATTATATCGGACAGAGCTGCAAATATTTGCATATAGAATTCAGGGAGATAGGAAATCCCAAAAACGGAGACTCTCTGGGGAAGATTTTTGAAAGTAATAGATTTGTATCTTAAAGCTTTTAACAAGGTTTCCCGGAGTCTGGCCGGATGCATTGCACCTTTTTCTTTAACTATTTTTTTCCATAATTTTGCCTGCCATATTTCCTCATCCCCTTTTTCCCATTTTATTATCATTTCAGGCCTAAAAATAATATATTGCTGAAAAATACCCGCTATTTTTTCCGAAATTTGGAAAAGTTTTAAAAAATCATTTTTATCACCAAGGTATCTTTCAAGAGTTGCAAAATCAGACGAACCAAAAGAGGAATCAAGGCATGAAGGGAGAAGCTTCATAATGGTGAATGTCAAGAGATCTGTTTTAAAAAGGGGATTTACAGGGATATAAGGTATAATTTTTTTGCATAAATTATAAAAAAAAATATTTGGAAAAGAGAATAAAAAATTAGCGCAAATACCTTTTTTTTGCGTAATCTCCATTGATAACCACTGCTCCATCCCCTTGCTCTGGAGTACAATAAGTTCCGGAGTAAGGGGAGAAGCCAATGGTTCATCAATTGTTTCGGCTAATAATTCAGCCAAATTCTCAAGTCGATTACCTGTAAAAATGTTAAAACCAGTTTTTTTCATCAGGCCATTGATACTATTTTATTAACAAGGTTTTCTATTCCGGAGGCCACATCCTTGATGCCAGGCCCCAGCATATAGGCCGGTGTGGTTACAAGCCTGTTTTTTTCATCAACATGAATCATATCTACACTACACTCGAAATGGCTGGCACCCATGGCTTCCAGGGCTGAGGCCGTATTCAGATCGCTTCCTATTGTCACTTCGGGATTTTTATTCGCCAGTGCTTTTGCCACAGTAGCCGGGGCTATACATATAGCTCCGACAGGCTTTCCCGCAGAAACCATATCCTGCAAAATCCGTTTTACGTCCGGAAGAACAACCGCATCAGGACCTTTATCCACGAAATCACTCAAATTTTTTGCAGCGCCCAATCCCCCCGGCACAATAAGAGCATCCAGATCGGATGCCTGAACATCTTTCAAATCTTTAATTTCACCTCTTGCAATTCTTGCAGCCTCAACAAGAACATTTCTTTTCTCTCCGGTTGCCTCCTGAGTGATATGATTAACCACCGGAAAATCTACATCAGGAGCCATGCATATAATCTCAGCCCCTGCCTTGTCGAGATACAGCAATGACAATACAGATTCATGAATTTCAGAACCGTCAAAGACCCCACACCCGGATAACAATAGACCGACTTTTTTACCCATGATACGCCTCCTTTGTTGCTTTATTTATTGTTGTTTATAATTTTTTGACTTGTTAGGAACAGAGACAATCTCCTGGCTTGCGTGCGTTAAAACCTCAATGCCATCTTTTCCCATCACAAATGTATTCTCAATACCTATTGCACCATCAGAAAAAACAAATTTGGGCTCAATGGCAAATGTCATGCACGGCTCAAGTTTCATCTTAATCCCCTTTGCAAAAACAGGCCATTCATCAAGTTCAAGCCCTACACCATGGCCAACAAATCTTACTCTTTCGCTTCCCATGCCCATAAAATGTTCGGCCATACCAAAACCTTCCGCAAGGCTGACAGCCTTTTCATAAAGTTCTCCGCACTCGACACCGGGCACCGCCATTTTAACAAGCTCATCCTGAATTGCCAGCGCAGCCATAAAAGCATCTTTCAAATCTGAAGATAGATTGCCGATTACAAACATCCTTGTTTCATCTGCTGTATAGCCGTCCACAACACAGGTATAGTCTATGTATATAGACTCATTCAGGCCAATCTCCTTCCACCCCGCGCCATGCGGCAGATTCGCGGGTGTAAGTCCTGCCCCGCCAACAGGCCCGTCAAAGTACGTAGCTATGGCACCATTTTTACCGGAGGCAATATTGCCAAAGGAAAAGTCCTGATTAAAAGCGCGCATCCTGCAATTTCCGCCATATCCCCGGCGCCGCATTCCTGCCTCAAAAAGACTTGCAAGCTCAATTTCAGTCATCCCACGTCTCAGCATACAAGGCGTTTCCTTAAAGACATCATCAATAACACTACATGCGCCCTTTAACAGCCCTATTTCATAAGGAGATTTTATAAGTCTCAATTTTTTAATCAGGCCGGATACGTCCATTATCTCATAATCACTAAAAACCTTTTGATACAAAAGGCAGGTATTATAAGGAATAACATCAAGTTCCATGCCGATAATACCCGATGTTTTAAAACCCGTCTTTTTTAAAACATCAGGTATTTTTTTAATACTTCCAATATTAATAATCTTTTTTATGGGCGATTCTTCCTTTGCCCTTTGAAAGCTCTTCCTGACCATCAATAAAGGCTCGCCTGAGGCCGGCACAAAAAGATGACTGCTCTGGGATGTACCGCTAAGATAAAAAAGATCTGTATGGTGGGTTATCAATGCTGCGTCAAAACCAAGTTGGGTCAAACCATCCTGAAATTTTACAATCCTTGCTTGAATTTCTCCAGCGGGCGTATATTTTAATCCTGACATATAAGTTAACCTCTTCTTAAATATTTTCATCTCTAAATTATTTATACCCCCAGTTTGTCGCAGCGGTAGCGCATTGATCGGAGGTTGATTCCCAGAAGTACGGCGGCTTTATTTTTGCTGCTTCCGGCGCAGCTCATGGCTTTTTTAAGATATGCCCGCTCTATATCTTCCAGAATATTATCCAGCGCCACCCCGTTTTCTACTTCATCAAGGTCGAAGCGCTTTCCTTTTATACCTTCTATCCATCTATTTTTATGAATCGACAAGGCCAGGTTGTCGGGCAGGAGGATGTTGGTGCTGGAGAGCGCAACGCTGCGCTCCATCAAATTTTCAAGTTCACGAACATTGCCGGGAAAATCGTATTTATTCAAGAGGTCGATGGCATAGGATGAGATTTTTGAAATTTTTTTGCCAGCCTCTTTTGTAAATTTTTCAAGAAAATGCTGCGCAAGAATGCGCAAGTCGCTTTTTCTTTCTCTCAGGGGCGGCATCTTGATTTCGATAACATTCAGCCGATAAAAAAGATCCTCTCTGAAGCGTCCCTCTATAACCTCGTCTTCAAGTTTCCGGTTGGTGGCTGAAATTATCCTTATATCGGATGATACATCACTGGTTCCGCCTACCGGCCTAAAGGTTTTTTCTTGTACCGCCCTGAGAAGTTTAACCTGAAGCTGTAGGGTAAGTTCGCCTATTTCATCCAGAAACAGGGTTCCCTTATCCGCAAGTTCAAACATACCTTTTTTATCGTATGTCGCTCCTGTAAAGGAACCTTTTTTATGCCCGAAGAGTTCACTTTCAATCAGGTTTTCAGGAATACCGCCGCAATTGATGGCTACAAAATGCTTGTCTTTGCGATTACTCTGCCCATGTATGGCTTTGGCTACAAGCTCTTTCCCTGTACCGCTTTCACCGGATATCAGTATATTAGTCCTGGTCTCGGCCACCTGCCTGATCATATCGTATATATGCATCATTCTGGGGCTGTTCCCCACGAGAATGCCGAAATGCAGATTTTTTTTCAATTCCTGATCCAGGAATTTTTTTTCATGCTCAACAGTTTTCAGATCAAGGGCATTTGCTATGGCCTGTCTTAATTCATCATTATCAAAGGGCTTGGGTAAATAATCGTAGGCGCCTGCATTCATGGCTTCCACCGCTGTTTCTGTTGATGCATAAGCGGAAATCATTATTACAACGGTGCTGTGATTTTTTTCCTTGCACGCTTTCAGAACCTCAAGACCGGAAATATCACCCAGCCTGATATCGCAAAGCAAAAGATCAAAACTCCTCGTTTTCAGCAGAGCTACAGCCTCACTTCCGGTTCCGGCAGTGGTAACATCATACCCGTCTCGGCTGAGCATGATTTCCAAAAATTCACGCATACTCAGTTCATCGTCAATAATCAGGATATTTGGTTTACGATCGGACTGTTGGAAATTGGTATGTTTTATGTGATTGTTTCTGGTCGACATAAATCACCCCGCCTCCCATACTATTTCTCCCCCAACAATCGTAACGGCCGCTTCCCCTTTTACCTGCATTCCATCAAAGGGGGTATTTTTCCCAAGAGATTCGAAGGTTGAAGCGTCAATTGTATATTTTTTTTTCAGGTCAATGATGGTTAGATCGGCGGGAGCTCCTGGCTTGAGACTGTTTTCTATTCCAAGAATACGGGCAGGTGCTTTTGACATTCTATCTATTAAATCCGTCAGGGATAGCAGGCCGTCTTCAACAAGCTGCAAAGATAAGGGCAAAGAGGTTTCAAGACCTGCAACTCCGTTAGCGGCAAATTCAAATTCCACATCTTTTTCATAGGCAGCATGAGGGGCATGGTCGGTTGCGATTACATCAATGGTGCCATCGGCCAGTCCCTGACGGACAGCCTGACGGTCTGCTTCAGAACGAAGAGGGGGATTCATTTTTGCGGATGTATTATAATTCTTGACGGCATCATGGGTAAGGGTAAAATAATGGGGAGCGGTTTCGGCTGTAACCGAAATCCCTCTTGCTTTGGCATCCCTGATTGCGTGGACTGATTCTTTGGTACTTACATGAGCAATATGCAGGGGTGTTCCGGTTAATTCACAAATTGCGATATCTCTCATCACGATTATGCTTTCGGATGCATTTGGAATGCCTGGCAGCCCCATGCGGGTAGCTACCTCGCCTTCGTTCATGGCTCCGCCGGCGGCAAGATCAAGATCTTCACAGTGTGAGATAATCGGAAGTCCGAATCCTCCGGCATATTCCATTGCCCGCCGCATCAGCATGCTGTTCATTACCGGCATGCCGTCATCGGAAAGCGCCACAACACCGGCATCCTTTAATTCGCCATATTCGGATAAGGCGCTGCCTTTAAGTCCTTTGCTGATTGCGCCAACAGGATAAACATGAATTTTACATTCCCTGGCCGCTTTATCTATTATATATTCTGTTACCTGCCGGTTGTCATTAACAGGATTTGTGTTCGGCATAGGGCATATGGCGGTAAACCCCCCATGCGCAGCAGCGGCGCATCCGGTTTTAATGGTCTCTTTATATTCCTGCCCAGGTTCCCTGAGATGCACATGCATATCTATTAATCCGGGGACTACTATTTTACCGGCAGCATCAATTTCCTTTAATTCCGATCCAAATGCCGTTGAACCTTTAACAGATATTTCTACAATTTTACCGTCTTTGATGAGAATATCGTTTATTCCATCAATTCGGCCAGGATCAATTACCCTTCCGCCCTTAATAAGTATCAACATTTCCGCACACCTCCGGCAACAAGATACAAAATAGCCATCCTTACTGCAACTCCGTTTGTCACTTGATCGAGTATAACAGAATAATCTCCATCCATTACATCAGAAGCAAGTTCCAGACCGCGGTTTACAGGCCCTGGATGCATGATTAGAATATCACTTTTTCCATTTTTTAATTTTTCTCTTGTAAGTCCGAAGACTTTTGAATATTCCCGTTCTGTCGGGAAAAAAAAATTCTTTTGTCTCTCTTTCTGAATCCTCAGCATCATTACGACATCTGCACCGCAAATGGCATCTTCAATATTTTTGACAACAGATACTCCCAGAGATTCTATTCCCTTTGGAATCATGGTCGGAGGCCCGGACAAAACTACATCTGCGCCGAGTTTTGTAAAGCCGATGCAGTTCGATCTTGCCACCCGGCTATGGGAAATATCTCCTATAATAGCAATACGCAGACCTTTTATGGATCCTTTTTTTTCCCTGACAGTGAACAGATCCAGAAGTGATTGGCTGGGATGAGCGTGCATTCCGTCACCGGCATTAATCACGGCTGAATTCAGCCGTCCGGCCAGCATATGGGAAGCTCCGGCACACGCATGCCGCAAAATTATTATATCAGGCTTCATGGCTTCCAGATTTCTTGCAGTATCAATCAGTGTTTCTCCCTTGACAATGCTGCTGGAACTGCCTGTCAATGATATTGAATCTGCGCTCAATCTCTTGGCGGCAATATCAAAAGATGTCCGTGTTCGCGTGCTTGGTTCGTAAAAAAAGAGTATAATCGTCTTCCCTCTTAATGTAGGAACCTTCTTGATTGATCTTTCCGAAATCTCCTTCATACTCACAGCAGTATCAAGAATCATATTGATTTCATCAACGGAAAGGGACTCCATATCAAGAATATCTTTTCTGTTAAATTCCATACTCATCCAGCATTCCTCAAAAACCACCTCTACCTCAGTATATCCCCTATCCGCCGCCAACGAACTCCAAAATTTTCTTTATCCCATGACCAGTAAATAATAAAGGCCTTGCCTTTGACCACTTTAAGATTGACAAAACCCCAAAATCGACCATCATGGCTGTTGTCCCTGTTATCTCCCATCACAAAAATTGAATCAGGAGGTACGGTTAGAGGCCCAAAATTATCCCTTTTACTTAAATTTCCGGGAATAATCTCCGGATATTCATGTTTTACAAAGTCATGATTTTGAAGCTTTCCATTTACATATACCTTTTTATCATGACATTCTATCACATCTCCTGCAACACCTACGACTCTTTTTATAAAATCTTTTTTAGGATCCAGGGGAAATTTAAAAACAACTATATCATCATGCTCAGGGTCTTTAAAGGGTATAATCGTTTTATCCGTAAATGGAATTTTCACACCATAAATAAATTTGTTGACCAGGATATGATCGCCTATCAAAAGTGTATCTTTCATGGAACCGGAAGGGATTTTAAAAGCCTGCACAATAAAAGTTCTAATGAAGAGTGCCAGGATAATAGCGACAATAATTGCTTCAACATTTTCTCTAAGTCCGCTCTTTTTTTTTGTCTTTTTTTTTGTATTCTCTTTTTTATCTATTTCTTTTTTGAGATCAGTTTTTTTTTTTGAATTCAAATTGATAATATACCTCGCTGGTTACAGAATCGTATGATTTGTAGATAAAAATTACTGGCTGCCGTATTGCAACCCCAGTCCATTCCCATGCCATTGTCATGCCATCGCCTGGGCCTGGTTAAAATTTGCTATCTCAACATTAATGTGTGCCTTTACTGGATGTTTCTGAGGAGGACAAAATAACTTCCCCAATTATGCATCACAGCTTCGATATTAGTTCTCACCTTTTCATGCGACAGCCAACTCAGCAACATGCCGTATAGAAGGAATAGTACCGCTAATAAATTCCTGGTAAATATCTTTAAGATTCTCCTGAAGTTCTTCCGTGCTTTCTCCTTGAGTCATATAGTCAGAGATAGTCTTCAAGATACCCGAGCCACATCGCACCATCTTGCCAATACGTATATTTAGTAGCATCACAAATTTATCCTTTGATTTATCTATTTATAATTGAGTTCTTGAGGTATAATATTATAAATATACCGATTCTTAATACTATATTAGAGAAAATACCAGCCGCTACATCATCTAAAACAATGCCAGCTCCTCCTGGAATTTTTTTTTCTATCAAACGAATCGGAAACGGTTTAAGAATATCAAAAAATCTGAATATCAAAAAACCGGCTATAATGGTTAATATATTAAGCGGAATACAGACAAATGTTATAATTATACCTGCGATTTCATCAATTACTATAAGCCCGGGGTCTTTTTGTTTTATTATTTTTTCAGCATAATCCGCTATAAGAATGGAAAAAATAATAAAAATTAATATAAGCGGCACAGTATAATAGAAATTTATCCCGAATAAAAAAAAGGGGAGCGGAAGAGCGACAATTGACCCCATGGTGCCTGGGGCAAAGGGAATATATCCTGCGTAACATCCGCTTGCAGTGAACAAAACAATACTCTCTTTAAAAGTCCTCTCTTTAAACTTTATATTTTTAAAATTCATGCTCCGCTTTTATAATCAGGTCTTTTTTTTGTCAAGGGATTGTTAAGAACGAAGACGAAATCACTTCCAATTGGACTTGAAGTTTTGTTGTGCCATCCGAGGCTGTGTAAATGGCTATTTTAGAATTCTGTTCCATATATCATCCCTCCAGAATCGGCTTTAAAATTTCAGGGGATTTTTTTACAATACTGTTCATTTTTTATTCACTATCATTTTTTTCACCTCTCTATCAAAATCACTTTCAAAGAGCCTGTCCTGAATGGGGCGATATTTCTCAAATTCACTTTCGGCAAAGGTTTTTGGGGCTTGGCTCTAATTTCGACCAAACACTGAGCTATAATAAAATTTGAAAACCTCTGAAACTCGCTGCGCTCAAACAGCCAGAGGTTTTCAAATTTCACCATAGCTCAGTCCTGACATCTA
>JAGGWL010000358.1 GCA_021157555.1 Deltaproteobacteria bacterium
ACCAAACACTGAGCTATAATAAAATTTGAAAACCTCTGAAACTCGCTGCGCTCAAACAGCCAGAGGTTTTCAAATTTCACCATAGCTCAGTCCTGACATCTAATGGTCGGCGTTATAACCAAGCCCAAAGTATATATTGAATTTGTAAAACATTAAATTTTATCTGGAAAAAAAATATGAGCCTTTTAGCTTCTACAGCATCTATCACGCGTTACAGGGTAGATGGAAAAATAGAGAACAATCTTCTCGAAACTATATATAATGGATTAAAAAAGCATATAATTCCTGAAAAGGAGGATGCTTCGGAAAAAATTGTGGGCTGGACTTCATTTAACGATCCCTTTAAGCCGAATTTTGAAGGTTCATCTTTTTCCATAGGAAATTATTTAATATTTTCCTTGCGGATTGATAAAAAAACTATCTCCCAAAAAATTATAAAAAAATATCATGCGATAGAGGTAGAAAAACGCCTTAAGGAATCAGGCCTGGAATATTTGTCCACTCATGAGCAGAAAATGGTTAAAGATCATGTTATCAATGTACTGGGGTTACGGATTCCAGCCACTCCTAACACATATGACCTTGTATGGGATTATGAAAAATCTGTTTTATGGTTTTTTTCAAATCTTAAAGCTGCTAATGAAGAACTGGAAGATCTTTTTTTTAAATCATTCAAGCTTAATATTATCAGACTCTTTCCATATACAATGGGACATTTGTTGGCAGGGCTTTCCGATTCGGAACTTGATTTTTTGGATCAGCTCCAGCCCTCAGGATTTTATTAAAAACTATACCATAAAATTATAAAGCGGCAAGTCATGATCATGTTGTTCTTATTATCAGTCTTGCGCAAGACAGGAATAAATAATGCTTGATATTTCAATTGCTTATAATCGTTATAAATTTTTAGGAAATGAATTTCTGACCTGGTTATGGTTTATAATTGAAAAAGAACCGGGAAAAATTTCCTTTCCTGACAAAGAACCTGTATCTCTGGAAACAGGAAACCGGATTGTACTAGTTAAAAAAATAAATGATATTGATGAGAGTGTTACCATCAAGGGCGATGACGCCGGCCTTGAGGAAGGCATGCTGGCTTTGGGTAAAGGATCTGTTGTTACGGAACTTAACCTTTTATTAAAATCAAATAACCAAAAATGGCAGTTTACCATTAAAGGGGAAAATCTCAATGTTAGCGGTATTAAAATCCCCGAAACAGGTCCTGTAGAATCAAAAGGGGATATTGAAGGCGTTGTGATAGAAAAAGCATATCTTTATGAAAGAATTTTTCTCATACTTGATAATCTATTTAAAAATTTTATTAAATTAAGGCTTTCCAGCGAATGGAATCACAATGTACTTCCATTAATAAAAAAATGGATAAAGGAATAAAAATTGATTATAAAGTTGTAAAAACTGCTTCTGACCTGGAACAGATTGCGAATCTTTTTAGCAATAAAAAAATTATCGGGGTAGACGTTGAAGCGGATTCTTTACATCATTTTAAAGAAAAAGTATGTTTGATACAAATTTCTTCTACCACACAAAGTGTTCTTATAGACCCTTTGCCGCTTCAGGATCTCTCTCCACTAAAACCTGTTTTTGCAAATTCAGCTATAAAAAAGGTTTTTCACGGAGCAGATTATGATATTCGTTCTCTGCACAGGGATTTTGGAATTGAAATAAATAATCTCTTTGACACTCAGTTGGCTTGCATGTTTTTGGGAATAAGGGCAACAGGCCTGGACGCAGTCATTCAAGCTAATTTTGATGTTTCACTAGATAAAAAATATCAGAAAAAAGATTGGTCAGTGAGGCCGCTATCTCTTGAAATGATGGATTACGCTGCATTGGATTCGGTTTATTTGCCTGAGTTATCTTATATGATTGAAAAAAAACTTGAGGAAACAGGACGGCTTTCCTGGGTTTGTGAGGAATGTGAATATTTAAGCAAGGTCAGGTTTGATTCGAATAACGGCGAGCCGTTATATCTTAAGTTTAAAGGCGCAGGCCGCCTTAACCCTGAATCATTAGTTGTGCTTGAGGCGCTTTTAGAGTTACGAAAAAATATTGCTCAAAAAAAAGACAGGCCATTATTCAAAATATTCAGCAATCAATCCATTATGAAGATAACTCTTGAAAAGCCTTGTACTTTGCGCCAGTTACAAACCAATAGGTTTTTAAGTAAAAAACAGATTCAAATGTACGGTAAAACCATTATCAATACTGTAACATCTGCCATGGAAATACCTGCTGCGGAGAGACCTGGTTATCCCAAAAAAAAAGTTCCTTTTCAGGATCCCGAAGTTCCACAAAAAATAAAAGCTTTAAAGGATTGGAGGGATAATGTTGCTGAAAAACTGGGAATTGACCCGGGCGTTTTAATCAGCAATGCTGTTATACATGCAATAATAATAGAAAACCCTGCAACAATGACTGATTTGGAAAAAATTGAATGCCTGAAAAACTGGAGAAGAAAAGAATTCGGAGAGGAGATATTAGCAGTATTACATGTATAATCTTTCTTTTTTAGATAATAGACTGGATAAAATCTACAACAAGGTCAAAGCCGGAAAACGTCTTGACCTGGATGATGGCCTGATTCTTTATGAGAGTCATGATCTTTCAGGGATAGGCCGAATTGCAGATTTTGCAAGAAGGCGGCGGCACGGTGATAATGCTTTTTTTGTATATAACCAGCACATAAATTATACTAATTTGTGTATCAATGGATGTAAATTTTGTGCTTATGCCAGAGATAAAAAAACCGGGGATGCCTTTACGCTTAGTATTGATGATGTTAAATTAAAGATATTAGAACGGATAAATGAACCTGTACGCGAATTTCATATAGTTGGAGGACTTAACCCGACTCTTCCTTTTGATTACTATATTGATTTAATCAAGAGTATTAAAGAGCTTCGTCCTGAAGCAGCAATAAAGGCTTTTACTGCAGTTGAGATAGATTTTATAGCAAAAATAGCAGAACTTTCTCTTGATGAAACGTTGGCAAAGCTGATCAATGCCGGGCTCTCCATGATGCCGGGCGGAGGCGCTGAAGTGATGAGCAGCAGGGTCAGAAAAAAACTTTTTCCTAAAAAAATTTCAGCCCATAGATGGCTTGAAGTTATGACGGCCGCCCATAAAGCAGGTATCACTTCCAATGCCACTATGCTGTACGGGCACATTGAGACTACCGAAGAACGTGTCAATCACCTTATATTATTAAGAGAGCTCCAGGATCAGACAGGAGGGTTTTCTGCTTATATTTCTCTTGCTTTTCATCCTCAAAATACTCAAATGTCGCATTTGCACAATACAACTGCTTGTGATGATCTTAAAAATATTGCGGCAGCCCGTTTGATGCTGGATAATTTTGAGCATATCAAGGCTTACTGGGTCATGATTGGAGAAAAACTTGCTCAAGTTGCGCTCTCTTTCGGGGCAGACGATCTGGACGGAACTATTATTGAAGAAAAGATCACCCACATGGCCGGAGCAACCTCGGCCAAAGGGATGACCAGGGAAGAAATGGAACGGATTATAATTGCGGCAGGTTTTACGCCTGTGGAAAGAGATTCATTTTATAATCCTGTTCGTCGTCAAAACTAATCAGTGAAAAGCGAAAAAATACTATTATTTTAAATAGATCATTATTTTAGTATCTTAATATTTATTTTCATATTTTTTCTGGCAGAAAATCTAAAAGACAATCACGAAAATACGAAAAATGTAAAGCACGAAATACAATAACATTCATACTTTCGTGTTTTCGTGATAAGTTTTTTTTAGTTCCGGCTTGTCCGGGTTAGGATGTATTATATGCATGTCAAGTTAGAAAAATTAGAACATGAGGCACTCAGTCTTTCTCGACAACAGCGCGCATTTTTGGCCGATCGATTACTTAGCTCTCTTGACGGAGACGTCCTAAATGACGTAGATACTGCATGGATAGTAGAGGCTGAGCAACGCTATAAAGAGTATAAGGAAGGTAAACGACAAGGTATTGCGGCACAGGATGTATTTGCCGAAGCAGATCGTATGCTGAAATGACCTCGGTAATTTTTGATCCCGATGCCAAGTCCGAATTTTTATTAGCTGTTCAATATTACGAGAATTGTCAATCTGGATTAGGTCGTCGTTTTCGCCTTGTTGTCGAATTAGCTGTTCAAGATATTATGGAAAGTCCCTTCCGGTATCGTGTTCTACATGCACCTTTCAGGCGGTGTCTTTTACAAAAATTTCCATATGCTATCATTTATTCTATCGAGCCAAACCACATTCACATTATTGCTGTTGGGCACACTAAGCGTAAACCGGGATATTGGCTGATCAGATACAAAAACACTCAGCGGAATGCTCTGGAACAATGAATAGCATTTGCCAAGTCCTCATTGACTTTGGGTGCAGGCGATGCACCGCAATTACGGAAAAAAATGCAAACTAACCTGGACAACCGAATAGATTCCGAAACCGCCCTGGATCTGTTAAATAACACTCCGTTATTAACACTTGCGGACATGGCAGATAGAAAAAGAAGAAAAATTCATCACGATAATATTGTCACCTTTGTAATCGACAGAAATATCAATTATACCAATATATGCGTATCAGGGTGCCTTTTTTGCGCCTTTTACAGACCTGAAAATCATAAAGAAGCTTATATACTTTCAAAAGCCGGGCTCAAGCAAAAAATAGAAGAGACTCTGGAACTGGGCGGTACCCAGATACTGCTTCAGGGAGGAATGCATCCCGGACTTGAGCTTGATTTTTATCTGGATTTGCTCCAGTATATAAAAAATAATTTTCCGATTCACATCCATGGTTTTTCGCCCCCTGAAATATATTATATTGCAAAAAAATCTTCCCTTTCTATTGCAGATACATTAAAAAGAATGATTGAGGCCGGGCTGGATTCAATTCCGGGCGGGGGAGCCGAGATCCTGGTTGATAAAATAAGAAAAAAAATATCTCCCGGAAAATGTACTGCCGATCAATGGATAGATGTCATGCGTGCGGCGCATAAAGCCGGCCTTAAAACTACGGCCACAATGATGTTTGGTCATATTGAAAAAAAAGAAGATATTATCCGGCATCTGATACGAATACGTAATCTCCAGGATGAAACCGGCGGATTTACCGCATTTATTCCCTGGACATTTCAGCCAGCCAATACCGGTATTAAGGTAAAAACTGCAACGGCCGCAGAGTATTTAAAAGTGCTTGCAGTAAGCCGGCTTTTTTTGGATAATATACCAAATATCCAGGCTTCATGGGTAACTCAGGGAGACAAAATAGCTCAACTGGCCCTTTTTTTTGGCGCAAACGATCTGGGCAGCACCATGATTGAAGAAAATGTTGTAGCTGCCGCGGGAATAAAATTCAGGCTGCCGAAAGAAGAAATGATCCGCCTTATAAAAAATGCGGGCTTTAAAGCGGCTCAAAGGGATTGCTTTTATAATATTGTCAAACTTTTGACTGTTTGAGCGTGTTTGCACCCATATCACGATAGATAAATTTAATGGTATGGTTAAAAGAGTATATATCTGGCGAGGATGACATGTATGAACGCATTTTAAAACAAATGAGGGAGAGAATTCGTACCCGAAAGTACGTAATGACCTTTCATGCGGAAGAAGAAATGGCTGATGATAATCTATCCATTTTTGACATCGAACGTGTCGTTCTTACAGGTAAAATCGTTAAACGACAAAAAGGCAAAAGTACCAAAGAATGGCAATACATTGTTG
>JAGGWL010000227.1 GCA_021157555.1 Deltaproteobacteria bacterium
GACAATGAGTCGCAAGCCGCTGTCCTGGACAGGTAATTAAATCAGGGCTACTGGTACCGGGCCGGGTTTGAAACGCCGACGCCAATAGGAAAAACGTGTTTTGCTCAAATTACGTTGGCGACAGTATTCCTTTGGACTTAACTTGCTTTTTTGCCAATCAAGAACTTGCTGCCGCCAGAAATCACGTTTTTCCTGAAGAGATTGTTTATGGTCACTTTCGATCATGACATACCTCCAAAATTGTTGATTTTGGACTTTATGCCATGGCGGTTATAAAATTAAAAGAAGCTGTTTATTTGACGCTTACGTAGATTTTACAGATTTTCGCTGATTATTTTTTGAAACGGCTTTTATCTGTTTAACGGCTTTATCAAAGTCAGATTCTATTCGCTGGGTTTTGTTGAACTTTTCATATTCTGCAAATGCCTTTGCTTCTGCCTGTTTGCGGGAAACCGCGCCATATCCCTCTAGTATTTTATATTCATTAAATTCCAGAAAGCGATTTACACTCTCAGCAAAGCTCTCCATGGTAAAGGTCGTGCGATTTTCAATAATACGCTCAATATAATCAAAAAAAGCTGAAACAGTTCGTTCCAGCTTTTTGATTTCGTCTTCTTTCAAGTAATTTTTACCAATGGTGGTATCGGATTTGAGAATACGCCCCTCAGGAGCATTTTTGTAAGTCTTCATCCCCATCAAGGGCTTTTCTGCATAGGCGTTCATGTAAACAATTTCCGCCGCGGTGTGTCCGGTGATGGCGAAGTGAAATTTGTCCTGAACATGGGCATAGAAATTTCGGGTGGTCTCCGAATTTGGATCATAGTCGATACTGCACTCAGCAAAAATATCAGTGATCTGCTGATAAATGCGGCGTTCAGATGCCCGGATCGAACGAACACGCTCCAGCAGTTCCTTGAAGTAGTCCTTGCCGAAGAGCCGACCGTTTTTAAGACGATCGTCATCCATGGCAAAACCCTTGATGATATATTCTTTTAACAATTGTGTTGCCCAGATACGAAATTGAGTCGCTCTGGAAGAGTTTACCCGGTAACCGACGGAAATAATGGCGTCAAGATTGTAAAATCGTGTTTTTTTTGTCTGGGTTTTTCCTTCAATTGCACCGTGCTGAGTGGTTGTTTCCAAAATGGAAATAACCAGTTTTTCCTCTAATTCCCCGGATTCAAAGATATTCTTTAAATGTTTGGAAATAGCTGGAACACCAACACCAAATAATTCGGCTATACGCTTTTGTGTAAGCCAAATGGTTTCGTTGTGAAGAATGCACTCAACCTTCACCTGGCCATCCGGAGCGGTATAGAGAAGAAAATCGGTCAACTCGTCACTGGTAGTCAATATTCTTTCTTCTGTGTTTTCGGTATGTTCCGTGGTTTTATTTAATCCGTGTTCATTCGTGTTTATATGCGGTTTCTTTTTACTCATATCGTTTTCACCTCCGTGTGCGGACTCATGAGCTTGAAAATCTGCTCCACATTAATTGTTACGCTGTCATCTTTGAACCCGGAGTCACGGAAAACCACCCGCAGAGGCTGGCGTTAGCGCTTTTATCTGTTTGATTTATTAAAAAATTCATGCATAAACTCTCTTGGGGAGAGAATCTTTATATCGATGTATTTTCCTATGTTCAATAAATGCTTATCTCCAGATATTATTGTTTTTGATCCTAATTCTACTGCACATTCTATAAATTTATTATCATCCGGATCATCCTTTACAATTTCAATTTTTGGGGTAGTTGCTGCAAAAATTAAGTTATAACCTTCAGCAAATAATTTTGTTAATTTTGTAATCTCATGTTTATCTATACCTAATCGATTCAATACCTTTATGTATTCTTCTAATATTGATTGTGATATACAAATAGTTATCTGCCCATCTCTCCAAAGATTTATAACTTCGCGGGGGATTCCTCCGAAAAATGAGGAAATAAAAACATTAGTATCAATAACAACTTTAATCATTTGATGAACGAACCTTTTGAATTATTTCATCAATATCTGTCTGGGATATATTTTTCTCTGATAATCTTCTTCCGATTTTATCCCATAAATTGTCAATATATGCTCCCATATCTCTCTCCCTGGCATATTTTTCAAGAAGCTCACGAACTAATTCGCTCAGATTTTTCCCTTCCTTTCTAGCTAGATTGCTGACTTTTTCCTTTAAGAAAGGATCTAGCCTTATAATCATTTGAGTTGCCATACAGGCCTCCTTTATTTACCTGAAAAATGATAATAAATTTATCTTGCTATCTCGTATATACAATATTGATTCAAATTAAGTCTGTCAAGTATGAGGAACGATGAGAGAAAGTAATAAATGTGTGGATTGCGCTAACGTTAGAGGTCAGCGGCGAGCGGGTAGCGAGTCCGCTGAACCGACTTGTTAGGCGTTAATATTTTCTGCTTTTAATATAAATCTTTCAGGATGTTCTATTATATCTATACTTAAATCTACATCTATCTCTGGCCAATAAAGATGACC
>JAGGWL010000039.1 GCA_021157555.1 Deltaproteobacteria bacterium
TTTCGGTAAACGGATGGCGTATTATTTCAGCAAGACTTGAAAAAATTCGAAAATTGCAACAATCAGGCACTTTTTTTTGAATTTAGCGGCATTCATGCTAAATTTTGAGTATAGCTCACCATAGGTTATAATAACTTAACTAAAGTTGCTACAATAGCGGCCTGGGCTACAAGCATGCCGGCTACCCATTTGATGATTTTTGCAGTAACATCAGCTTCCAATACAGCAAGCCGTTCGTCAAGGTATTGCCTGGTGACAAGTCGTTCGTCAACTAATTCTGCAATGATTTTAGTTTGTTCAGCGGCCTGATCTTCAGTAAAACCAACCGCTTTTAATCTTTTTACATTTTCAAACGTATCAAAAGTAAGTGATGCCATGGCTCACCTCCTATTATCAAACTACAGCCTTAAAGCATTTCAGTCAACTTTTTTATTGACATCAAAACATGTCATATCCGAAAGGGGTCACGCTATAGTAAATTCCATAGCCCTGCTTGAGAGTCGGAATGATCACAAGGCGTGCAATCGCTATCAATTCCTATTTGGCGAAATGTATGCGGGAGCCTTCGGACCCGCTGGTATCTTTGTGTGCCTACTTGGGGAAGTTATTTCGTCCCTGTTCCTTATCTGTGTGCATCTGTGTCCTAAATATGGTGTTTTGATTTGCTTTAGTGGTTCCCAACTTACTGATATTACTTTTTTTTAACTTAAAACCGTGCCTGAACGGATTTTTTCTTCAAGCACTAACTCTAAGGAGCATTAATGAACATAAGTGTTTTTGGCCTTGGATATGTCGGCGCTGTGTCGGCGGCTTGCCTTGCTGAAGAAGGTCATACTGTTATCGGAGTTGATCCTGTTACAGTCAAGGTGGATATAATAAATAGCGGGCAAACTCCGATTATAGAAAATGAAATCGGAGAACTGATAAAATCCGCAGTTAATCAGGGCAGGTTAAGCGCTACAACTGATGCTGCGGAAGCTGTAAAAAATACAGAGCTTTCCCTTATTTGCGTAGGCACTCCGAGCCTGTTAAACGGAAACCTTGATTCAAGTTTTGTCCGCAGGGTCTGCGAGCGCATCGGCGCTGCAATCAAAGATAAGGCAAGCCGTCATGTTGTGGTTATTCGCAGCACAATCCTGCCCGGCACAATAAAAAATGTGGTTATCCCTGCGCTTGAGAAATATTCAGGAAAAACAGCAGGGAAAGAATTCGGGGTCTGCAATAATCCTGAATTTCTGAGAGAAGGAACAGCGGTTTATGATTTTTATAACCCTCCTAAAACAGTAATCGGTGAAACAGACAAAACAAGCGGTGATCTTTTGGCATCCATATACGCCCGGCTTGATGCTCCGCTTATCAGAACAGATATTGAAGTTGCGGAAATGGTGAAATATACAGATAATGTATGGCATGCTTTAAAGGTTGGATTTGCCAATGAAATAGGAAATATCTGCAAAGCGCTTAAAGTGGACAGCCACCAGGTGATGGATATCTTTTGCAGCGATACAAAACTGAATATTTCTTCCTGCTACATGAAACCGGCCTTCGCGTTTGGTGGATCATGTTTGCCGAAAGATGTCAGGGCCCTGACTTATAAAGGCAAATCACTTGATCTTGATCTGCCTTTAATAAACTCCATTCTTCATAGTAATAACTGCCAGGTGGAAAAAGGGTTACGCATGGTTATTGAAAAAGGTAATAAAAAAATCGGATTTT
Organism: Deltaproteobacteria bacterium; assembly: GCA_021157555.1. Lineage (GTDB taxonomy): Bacteria > Desulfobacterota > Desulfobacteria > Desulfobacterales > BuS5 > BuS5. The sequence goes on from JAGGWL010000039.1 coordinate 1,717, forward strand.
TAGGGTTCAGCTTTAAGGCGGGCACTGATGATTTAAGAGAAAGCCCTGTTGTTGAAATGATCGAGCGGCTTGTCGGCAAGGGGTATGATATAAAAATTTATGATAAAAATGTGAATCTCGCAAGCATTATGGGGGCAAACAAAGATTTTATCCTGAACAAAATTCCGCATATCTCACGATTAATGGTAAAAACAATTGCTGAAGTCCTTGAGCATGCGGGTACGATTATAATAGGCAATAATTCGCCTGAATTTAAAAATATTTTCGACCTGATAAATGAAGATCAGGTAATAGTTGATCTTGTGCGCGCTGTTGACGATATGCAAAGCAGCCGTTCATATGATGGAATCTGCTGGTAATATTATTATAAAAAATAATCGGGATATATGATTTATGAAGGACAGGATATTTCAGAGTATAATTAATTTGGATAAATGGCTGACTGATAATAATTACAAGGCATATGATCCATTTGACGGGTTAAATTCATCCATCCTGAGACCATTAACTTTTAACAATAAATATTTAAAAATTGCCCTTCAGCAAGGTATTCGAAGATTCCCGATCAATATGAGGCCGATGGCAGGGATTCCCAAAAATTATTCATCAAAAGGAATGGGGTTTCTTGTCAGGGGTTATATCAGGCTGCATCAGGCCACAGGGCATCAGAAATATGCCGACAAAGCAAAATTTTGTCTTGACTGGTTGATCAAAAACCGTTTGAACGGCTATTCCGGTGCCTGCTGGGGTAATCATTTCGACTACCAGTCCAGGGTTTTTTATCTGCCTGAAGGTGTTCCGACCATAGTATGGGTTGCCCTGATCGGGCACGCTTTTTTAGATGCCTATGAACATTTTAAGAAAAAAAAATACCTTGAAATCGCTGAAAGCTCCTGTGAACATATTTTACAGGATCTTGAAAGATATAAAGATGGTGATGATGTTTGCATTAGTTATATCCCTTTGGAAAACAAACAGGTTCATAACGCCAATACTCTCGGAGCGAGCCTCCTTGCGCGGACATATTCTTTTAATAAAAACCAATCCTGTTTGGATCTTTCGTTAAAAGCCATCAATTATACGGCAAAATACCAGCGAAAGGATAATTCATGGTTTTATGGTGAACCATCCAATCTTCACTGGGTGGACAATTTCCATACAGCCTATGTGCTTGACTCCATCAAGCATTATATCCAGAGCACGGGTGATACAAGACACGAGAACCGTTTGGAAGCAGGATATAATTACTGGAAAAATAATTTTTTTGCAGATGACGGCGCCCCTGAATATTACAGCGACAAAATGCTTCCTCTGGATATCCAGTGTGCCTCACAGGCCATCGATACTTTGCTGTTTTTTTCCGATATTGATCCTGAAAGTTCAAAACTGGCTCTAAAAGTCGCAAACTGGACAATAGATAATATGCAGGATAAATCGGGTTATTTTTATTACAGGAAATACAACAGGCTGCTGACCAATAAAACTCCTACTCTCCACTGGGGACAGGCGACCATGCTGTCAGCGCTTTCCTCTCTTTACAAACATTTGACGCGATGGGAAAAATGAAAACAAAAATTTTGATAATTGTTGAAAATCTGCCGGTTCCCTTTGATACTCGTGTCTGGAAAGAAGCATTGGCGCTGCAAAATAACGGGTATGAGGTTTTTGTTATTTGCCCCCAGGGGAAAAATTTTGAAAAAAAACATGAATGTATTAAAGGGGTAAATATTTTCAGGCATCCCATGCCGCAGGAAGGCCACAAAACCAACGGCTACCTGGTGGAATATGCAGCGGCTTTTTTCTGGGAATTTTTCTTGTCATGGAAAATTTTCCTGAAACACGACTTTAAGGTAATTCAGGGGTGTAATCCCCCTGATAATATATTTATGATTGCCCTTATGTTTAAAATATTCGGAGTCAAATATATTTTTGATCATCATGATGCTAATCCGGAGCTGTTTTTAGCCAAATTCGGGCATAAGAATATTCTTTATTATTCGCAGGTATTGCTGGAAAAAATGACTTTCAGGTTTTCAGATGCCATAATGTCAACCAATGAAACTTATAAAAAAATCGCAATTACCAGAGGCCGCAAGTCTCCTGAAGATGTTTTTGTGGTTAGAAACGGGCCTGATTCGGAGAAATTCAAACCGGTTAATCCTCTGCCTGAATTAAAACACGGTAAAAAATTTCTTGTGGGATATGTCGGCACCATAAGTGTTCAGGAAGGGCTGGATATTCTTCTTGAAGTTGCCCTGTTAATCAAAAAAACGGGCCGCAGGGACATCCATTTTACCTGTGTCGGCGGGGGACCGGGACTAAAAGAGGTTGAAGAGATGAAAAGTCAAATGGAGATTGATGACATGTTCAATTTTACAGGAAGAATCCCGGACAAGGAACTGCTGGAGATTCTCTCTACTGCCGATGTTTGTGTTAATCCTGACAGCCCCAATGGAATGAATGACATTTCAACCATGATCAAGATTATGGAATATATGGCATTAAGCAAACCGATTGTTCAGTTTGACCTGAAAGAAGGAAGATATTCAGCGCAGGATGCCGCTTTATATGCCCAAAACAACAATATAAAAGATTTTGCGGAAAAAATTTTGTGGCTTGTCGATCACCCGGAAGAGCGCAAAACAATGGGAATATCCGGCCGCAAAAGAGTTGAAGAAAAATTAGCCTGGAAATATTCCATCCCCGGCTTGCTTGCCGCATATCGCAGGGTAGGGGCACAGATTTAAGTTAGGTACGTTTATCTATTTGTGAATAAATCATCTTTCGATCCATAATGCCTAAAATTAAAATTTTATATTCGATTATTTTGAAGACAACACGGTAATTACCTATACGTAATTTCCAAA
>JAGGWL010000321.1 GCA_021157555.1 Deltaproteobacteria bacterium
TTGAAAGTTCTGGCAAGAATTTCCCGAATTCTTAAAAATGATCTTTTTAAGGAAAAACTTATGGGATCTTCTGATGTAGATGATATTTATAATATAATTAAAGAGGAGGATGAAGAGTTTTAGGCATATTATGATAGGAATAATTGTTGTCACTCATGGAAATTTTGGTGCAACCTTGATTGATGCTGCTGAACTAATAGTTGGCGCCAAGCAGGAAGCCATGATATCCATTTCAATAAATTTAACTGACAAAGCAGATAATCTGAGAAAAAAAATAGCTGATGCTATAAAAAAGGTTGATCAGCATGAAGGCGTCCTAATACTAACAGACATGTTCGGTGGAACCCCCTCTAATTTAAGTTATTCCTTTCTTGATGAAGGGTGTGTAGAAGTCTTGTCAGGTGTAAATTTACCTGTATTAATCAAGGCTGCTAATTCACGTAATAAATTAAAATTAGGAGAGCTTGCCGTAACTCTGGAGGTATTTGGCAAACGGAGCATATCCCTTGCCAGCGGAATTTTAAAAGGCAATACAAGGGGATAAATAAATATTGGGTTTAAAAAACTGGCTTAAGGAGACATGATGAGCGTAAAAATGGGTATTAACGGGTTTGGAAGAATTGGTCGTGTAGTTTTCAGAGCAGCTCTGAAAAATCCTGAAGTTGAAGTTGTTGCTATTAATGATCTAACTGATTCTGCTACTATGGCATATCTTTTGGCTTATGATTCAGTACACGGTAAACTTGATATGGAAATTAATGCTAAAGATAATGCAATAGAAGTTGCAGGCAAAATAATAGCTGTTACATCTGAAAGAGATCCGGCAAAAATTGGCTGGAAAGATCATGGCGTGGATATTGTTGCAGAATGTACGGGCCTTTTTAGAGATCGCGAAAGTGCGTCAAAACATTTTACAGCCGGCGCTCGTAAAGTTATCATATCCGCGCCTGCCGTTGACCCGGATATTACCATAGTTATGGGCGTAAATTCAAATCAATATGATTCAAAAAAGCATAATATTATCTCAAATGCATCATGTACTACCAATTGCCTTGCACCGGTTGCAAAGGTATTGCTTGAACAATTCGGTTTAAAATGCGGTCTCATGACAACCATACATTCATATACCGGAGATCAGCGCCTCCTTGATTTTCCGCATAAAGATCTTCGCAGAGCACGCGCGGCAGCTCTTTCAATGATCCCCACCACCACAGGCGCTGCCAAAGCAGTTGCTCTGGTACTTCCTGAATTAAGCGGTAAGCTCAACGGACTTGCCATTCGGGTACCTACTCCGAATGTATCTATTGTAGACCTTGTGGCAACTGTAGAAAAATCGGGAGTCTCTGTTGCTGATATTAATGGCGCTCTAAAAGAAGCTTCAGAGGGAGCCCTTTCCGGTATACTCGGATATAGCGATGCTCCTCTTGTATCGACAGATTTTAATGGAAATGCATTCTCTTCAACTGTTGATGCACCGACTACTTATGTTGTAGATAATATGGTTAAAGTTCTTTCATGGTATGATAATGAAACAGGATATTCAACCAGAATGGTTGATCTGGCAGCGATGATCGGCCAACAGCTTTAATATGGAGAGCATATAATGAACATACGCAAACCTCTTATCGCCGGAAACTGGAAAATGTTTAAAACTTGTTCCGAGGCGGTAGAAACGGCGAAACTTCTTGTTACTCGTATAGCTGATGTTACTGATGTGGATGTTATGATTGCACCTGCCTTTATAGCCCTGGCGCAGGTTGCGGATATTGCCAAAGGGAGTAATCTGTCTATTGGCGCTCAAAATATTTTTTGGGAAAAAGAAGGTGCCTTTACAGGTGAAATATCACCTCAAATGCTTGTATCTACGGGATGTCGATATGTTATTATAGGTCATTCCGAGCGGAGACAGTTTTTTGGTGATACAAATGAAACTGTTAATAAAAAAATTAATGCTGCCATTCAGGCTGATTTGATACCTGTTCTTTGCGTTGGTGAGTCTGAACAAGAACGTGAATCGAATGAAACATTTTCTGTGCTTGACAAACAGTTAACAAAAGGGTTAAAAGGGTTTGGATTAGAGGAACCTAAAAAATTAATCATAGCCTATGAACCTGTATGGGCTATAGGAACCGGAAAAACTGCAACTGATGATCAGGCACAAGAGGTTCATCATTTTTTACGCACCCTCTTGGAAAAACAATTTGGGGATAGTTTTGCAAAAGCTGTAAGAATTCTTTACGGCGGCAGTGTCAAACCAAACAATATTTCTACCTTGATGGCAAAATCTGACATTGATGGAGCTCTTGTTGGCGGCGCCAGCCTGGATGCTGAGATATTCAGCAAAATAGTGCATTTTTAACAGAAGATTGATGTTCTGAAAAAGAGTATGAAATGGGAATTTTTCTAACTATTGTTCATGTTGTTGTATGTATAGGGCTTATAATGATTGTACTTTTACAAACAGGTAAAGGTGCAGACATGGGAGCGGCTTTCGGAGGCGGCTCCAGCCAGACTCTTTTTGGCAGCTCAGGAGCATCTACATTTTTAAGCAAAGCAACAACAATTGTAGCGGTTGTTTTTATGTTCACATCATTAACACTTGCATATGTCGTTAGCAATAAAACTGAAAAATCAATTATGCTTGATACAAAAGCGCCTATTGAGGAAAAAACACAGCCTGCGGAGACACAAGACGAAACTCCGGCAAATGAACCCTCTCAATCTGCAGAACCGATCAATGCAGAGTGATATATAATAGTGCCGAAGTGGTGGAATTTGGTAGACACGCTATCTTGAGGGGGTAGTGGGCTACGCCCGTGCCGGTTCAAGTCCGGCCTTCGGCACCATTTATTATGTTTTAAAGTTCTTAGCCACAACCTAAGGAATGAGCACGAAATAACTTTCCCAACTATGCATCTCAGCTTCAGGCCATCTTTGTCCGATCTAAAAGTACAAAAA
>JAGGWL010000013.1 GCA_021157555.1 Deltaproteobacteria bacterium
GTCCGATTCATCCACATCCTTCGGCCTTCCTTCCATGTCCGCCGGTTTTTGAAGTATTTCAATCAGCGTGCCCTCCTTTGTATTTCTGGAGCCTAAAATAACACCGCTTATCAGGACTATTTTCCCTTTGTGAGCATCCGGTTCTTTGATGATCTTTTGAAAAGTCAATTCATTCGACACATTCATTCTCAATTCCCTGGAAATAATGGGAGCGCAGCCTGAAATAATAAATAAAAAAAGGAGCATTGCGCAAAATTTTTTTTTCATAATGAAATCTCCATTTTAAAAATACAATTCAATATGACCCTATTCTATAGATTGTCAGATATTTACTCTATTTTAAAATTTGGCACAAGGCCTAAGGGAGGAAGGCGTAAAAATAATACTCCGACGACCGATATAAGCAGTGAAATTATTTATCGGACAATCTATATGTCTTCATGATGGTATGTAAAAAAAAATCGCTCAACTTAGGCTTAAATCAGGTTTACTTATAACGCTCCTTTTTTCCTCTCCATAGAAATAGAACCCCGGAAATTCCAAAAATAATACAGATACCTATAAGAGCCTTTTCGTATTTCGACAAAGAGCTGGCTGCTGATCTTCCTGTTTGTTCATCTGTTTCCAATTTCATCGCCTCATTAACAGAAACAGGGACCTCGAGCCTGTGTCCCATCTCATCATCCACAACCACTTTCCATTCTCCTGGCGTATCTGGGAAGAAACAGAACCGGCCGTTTCTGTCTGTCCTTCCGGATTGAAAGGTTAATTTCGCGGCAGGGGCTGAAATCTTTACCCTGGCATAGCTCATAGGTTCTCCGGTGTCGTATTCAGCTATAACTACGATACCGCCGGAGCTTATTCTCCCCTTTACGCCGTGAGCATGCGCCAAAATCGGGAGCAAAAAGAATACTGCCCACAAATAAATCGTTAGTTTTTTATATTTCATGCCGCTGCTTCCTCTTTTCTCATGGCTGCCCGTTCAAAAGCGCCTTCTATCGCCACTTTCAGCACCTTGATTTTTACAGGTTTAGAGAGGTAACCGTCAAACCCGATCTCTTCAAATCCTTCAACCTTAAATTCGGCAGCATGTCCTGATAATGCATAGATTACAGATTCAGAATCGGTCTCCCTGATATGTTTACACAACGCAATGCCGTCTATTCCCGGCATATTTAAATTCATTATTATGAGCGGGTATTTTTCACTTTCCAGGATTTGCATCGCTTCTCCGGAATCAGCGGCAGTCTCTACAGCATATCCAAACATTCTGATTATGTCATTAATCATTTTTCTTTGTGATTCATCATCGTCAATAAACAGGATTTTTTTTTCTTTCATAGATTACACCTTTCTTGCTTCACCAATCCTTCCAAACCGGAATTAATCAGCATTATAACTGCCCGAATATTATCAAAAGCAGCGTCACTAACAACAATAAGGAACGGGAACAGGAAAAAAAACAAGATAACAAAAAGACCTGCTTGTTTTCCTGGAAGTTTTACAAACTGTATTCTTATAAAAAATTTAAAAATTTCAATCCATTGTTTTATTTAACGGCATTGCCGATTATCAAAAGCCCCATCCACTTTTCATCAGTTTTTTTCAGATCATCTAAAATCTTGCCCAAGGTGCTCTTTAGCACCTTTTCTTTTTCCGAATACCCCGCATAATAGACAATAGCCATGGGAAGCTCAGGCGGATAATATTTGCTGAATTTTTCCACAAGCCTGTCCATTGATGAAATGGCCATGTAAAAAACCATCGTAACATTATATCCGGAAAGATCCTTTAGAAGATCATCCCCCTTTTCAAAGGATCTTCCGAACATGGAATGAGGAGCTGTAAGCATGACAAAATTAATCCCTTCTCCTATCATAGGTTTTTTAAGGGCAGCGCTTGCTGCATTAAATGCGCTTATTCCGGGGATTACTTCAAGATATTTATAGTCAAATCCTTTTAATAGCCAGTAAAGGGATGGACCGTAAACACAAGGGTCTCCGCTATCCAGCATAACCACGGTTTTTTTCTTGTTAATGGCATCCATTACAAAGTTGAAAACCTTTTTTTTCCGTTTTTCCACCCTTTGCAGCCATTTTGCGTAATCGGTTTTACGCAGCTTCATTGCCTCTTCATCATGGATGCCTTCCCAGGGGTCGAAAGCAACTTTTGCGGGATTAATATATTGTGGAAAATTTTTCTGGATATACGGCGGGCATAAAAAAATATCCGCATTTTCAAGAACCGCCAACCCCTTTGGGGCAGTGAGATCAGGGCCTGCCGGCCCCATCCCTATTACGTAGAGTTTGCCTTCCTCTTTTGCATGAGCCGGCGGCGTTAAAGAATAAACAGAGATAAATATCGCAAAAAGTAAAACCGTTATAAATCTTGATCTAATCATTTTTTCTCCTGAAAATAGAGCCGGTTTCAAAATGTTTAATTTTGTTCGAGGTCAAGGAAGGCTCAAATTTTAATCACACGAATAGATTGAGTATTTCGAGGATTAAAATTTGAGCCTGACGTAGAGATCGGGCAAAAAAGGGCGTTTTAAAATTGGCTTACTATTTTACCTCAAAGGTCAAGATGGCGGCATATTGATCAACATCACACTCTGATGTCTCTTCGCGCACTTTTTTTAACGGAATTTTTACCCACCAGATACCCGGCTGTGTGATACGGATGTTCACTATTCCATCCGTGTCTGTTTTGGCAGTGAACGGGTATTCCGCCCTTGTTGAAAATCCGACATAAGTGGCATAAACAAGCTCCCCTGCCAGGGATTTTCCCTTAAAGAGTACTTTTAGCGGAAGATAATCGCCGGCTTTAAGCAGACAGGGATCTTTTTGCGGAATCATTTCAATGGCATGTCCCAAAACTTTGTTATAGGCGGAGCCGCCCGGCTTTTCAGCATAAAAAATCGCTTTGGTAAAAAATTCCACGTGCCGGCAGGATATCGCGTTTGAAAGCTCTTTTTTACTTTTTCTTTTCTTGCCTTCTGGAGTCTTGCTGACAAAGAGAGGCTTCATGGCCGCAACAGCAAGATAAGTCCCCTCTTGGCGGATGTTCAGATCGACGCCAACTTCATTAAAAAAGGATTCTGGATCATATTTTTTTAATATAAAATTTTTCTTTTTTCCGGTTGGCTCCAGATAAAAAAAGTCCTTCATTCTTTCAGGCCTTGCAAAATCGGAAAAGGGAAGGGAGTGTCCCATATGCAAAAAGACCTTCGCTGTATCTCCGACCTTTTGGTCATAATGATCAAGCCCTATCCACAGGTCGTGCGCGCTTGCTTGTGGCACAAATATTAACAATGCAATGATCAATATACATCCTTGCAACCATCTTTTTTTCTCTTTTTGTGTTTTCATTTTGTTCTCCCTTTTTGAAATTATGAAATTTTTATTAAAATTTTCCACTTACTGTGAATATCGCCGTAAAAGGCGAACCGGCATAGTACTCTGCGCCTGTTCCGGTATCATCTGCTACAATTGCACCAACGTATCTTTTATTAAATAAATTACTCAATTCAAAGCCGACTTTTCCTTCTCTTAATCCCCAAAAATCATCTATTATATATCCTAAATTTAAGTCAACAACCGCGTAATCATCAATTCTTTCTTTATTTAAGGCATCTCCATACCTGCTGCCAATCCATTTGAGTGTGGGGCTAATCTCAAAATTATTAATTGTGTAGATTAAGCCTGACTTAACAATCCATTCCGGGGTATCAGGAATCTGGTTGCCTTCAATTTTTAGAATCTTATCACCTCTTTTGAAATCATCATCAAAACTCATATCTGTGTAGCTGGGATTAAAATAAACAATTAAATTTTTTGATGGATAAAAATTCAGCTCCAATTCAAATCCATATGCTGTAGCATCGCCGACATTTTGATAATAACTGATCGGCATGTTATTAGCGGGATTAATTATTCTCGGATCATCAATGCTGGCCAATAAATCCTTATGCTCACTGTAAAAAAGCACGGGGGCTATGGAAAAATATTTGTGGCTGTACCTGAAACCAAAATCAAAATTGTCTGATGTTTCCATTTCCCAATCATCAAATATATCCTGTAATGTCATGTTGGCATTCTTAAACAATTTTTTTTTCATAGCGTATGCAGTTGTAGTGGGGACATACGCATAAGGTCTCATGTAATTTTTGCCATAATTAAAATACATTTTGGTATTTTCAGTAAACTCATAGCCGATGCCAAACGTAGGCAAAACTTCATCATAATCTGTTTCTTTCAAACTGAGATCGGGATCTTCATTTAAGTTAAGCGCTGCATCCGAAGTGTATCCGGTGCTTGCCGGCTCTTCATAATAAAAATATTTCAGCCCTGCCTGAAATTTGAATTTGTTCAGTTCATAAGAGAGTTTGGCATAAGGACTGTGAATTGCCCCGTGCCCATCATTTTTTGCATAGTACATATACCCATTATATTCCAAGCCATCGGCAGTGGTGACATATCTTTTAACATATTTTTCTAAATCATGAGATTCAAACCAGTAACCGGCTGTTATTTCAACGTCTGAAATATCAAAATTTATTTCAGGTATGACTCCATATCGTTCTAACTCTCTAATTTTCTTTAATACACCGGGCTTCTTTGGTTGAGTGTACCCCATAACAGGGAAACCTTCTTTTCCTTCCAAAAAATTTGCGTCTTCACTGGAATAGTAAGGTTTCAAAGACAAATTAAATTTTCCGGGAATATTTATATTAATAACTGACATAAAGTCTCTGTTTATAAATTTTCCCCGATTGTAATCATAGTAATTTACATCTTTCTTCAGGTCCGACGTAAGTTCATTATTATAATGGTGGTAAAAATTGTCGTCATGGTTTATATGATCAGCTTGCTCGTAATTAAGTTCCTTAAAAAAATGTCTCTCAACTTCATTAAAGTTGTAAAACAGGTTTATATCTACTATATCATCAAAAAATTGCTGATTTAATCCCAATGTTACATGATCTCTTCCCCCAAGCTCCCCTTTTCCTTTCCATTTATCTGCCTTTGTATAAGAATATGATCCGAAACACTTTGTTTTTGTTGGCAATTCTCCTGAGTCAATCCTTAAAAAAGTTCTAACAAAGTCTTTAGAACCAAAACTTTGTCCCAACTCAACTCCCGCCTTATCTTCCGGTCTTCTTAATTGTAATGCCATTGAGCCGCCTCTATTACCGGAGCCTGTACCTAAATCAGCAGGGCTTCCTCCCTTATAAAGACTGACGCTTTCCATATTCTCCATATCATATATATCTTCTCTCGCTCCAATAGGCATGATTCCATAATTCGGAATACCTTCAACTGTCATGCCGCAATAAATTCCTTTCGCTCCCCTGATACGTATGTCCGTACCGCTTAGCCCGTAAGGGTCTTTACTTTCCACATTAAGACCGGGAAGGATATCCAATGTATTGTAAACGCTTGTTTTTGCAGGCGTTCCCAAAAGTTCGATTCCTTTTTTGGTTACAGACGTTCCTGTATAAAGAGAATCGCCCGTTTGTCTGGTTGGACGGATTAATTCGCCGATAACTGTGATGTCTTCCAATACATATATGTTGCTTTTTTCATCGCCGGCCATCAAATCATTTTTTTTTTCTTCTTCCGCATGGCCAGTATACACAAAAAACAGCCAAATTATCCCTGTGATTATGATAGATAGCTTTCTTTTTTTTATACTGCATTGTTGCTTCATTCTTTTTTCTCCTTAGGGCTCGCTCAAAAACAAAAAAAGCCAGGATATTTAAAAGGCGCATCTGCCCTCCTAAACCTTCCTGGCTTATTAAAATAAGTCTTATGACTTATACTGGTAACCGAAAACAAAAAAAGCCGGAAAGATTACAAGGCCTTTTTTGACCTTTTTAAACCTTCCTGGCTTTATTAAATTATTTAATCACTATATTTTTATTACAAACTTGCTTAGGAACATGAACAAAACAACTTCCCCAACTATACCTCACAGCTTCAGACCATCTTTGCCCGATCTAAAAGCACAAAAATTTTGAAATAGCTCGCTATTCCTGCAACTTTTGTGCTTTTAGATCGAACAAACCTGACCTAAATCTGTGAGCCTGCTTAGGGAAGTTATTTCGTCCCCGTTCCTTATTCTAAACGCAGCTTCATGCTGCAATTAAATTATTTATATCCTATTATAAGCTGTATTGTCAAACAAAATTCAACTATGTGTCATAGCTTCAGGCCATCTTTGCGCCTGCTTGTGGGAGTTCTTTCATTCTCGTTTCCAAAGTCTCCCCGATTCCTTCAAAAAAAATTTTCCTTATGCTATTATTATAAAGTTTAAGTCTGCCTTTGAGGATCTTTTGTTCGCCAAAGATACTGACCAGATAAATCTCATCCTCCCCTTCCCATTTTATGAGATCAACACTTTCCATAAATTTTTCTTCCTTCCCGTTTTTTAAGATAAATGCATCAGCTTCACACATAAAAAAATCTCCTTATTTTTCAATACATCAATTTAACTGTTTAATTTTCAACCAATAAAATGCGATGATCAACCAGATTCATTTCCTTGATGCGCGCTTTGATCTCAAGTTTTTCTCCAAATATATTCTCAAAATATATATTTTTGCCTTCCGGTTTCATAATATCTACATTCTCCATAATAATCTTTTCGCTTCCATTTTTAATAAAATATACACTTGCTTGGCACATGAAAGTTCACTCCCTTTTTAATGAAGGCTGCATCTTGCACATCCGGTGTTGATCTGCTGAAAACACCGCATACAATAAAGATTATCATGATATTCAACGGCAAAATCAGCCAGCACTTCCTGACCGCAGTTCCGGCAGGTGCAATATAGCGAAGGCATCTCGACAAACGCCTTTTTCCACTCGACTTCATTTAGATCAAACAGTTCATCAAAGTTCAATTCAAGCAACGTCCGGCTTCGATGGTCAAGAATTCTCTGAAAATCCACGACTTCATCAATTGTCGCTTCTGAACTTCTGATTTTATTAGAAAGTATCCGATATTCGTCTTCATCATTATATTGGAGCTTTTTTAAAGAGAACATAAAAGCTTTTTGTTTATCTTTTAACGTGAACGTATAGTTATGTTTACCAAAGTCCATAACTTTAAGCCGTTGATTTCCTATTGTAATTCCAAGCAGTATCTGGATAGCGTCTATTGCGGACGTGCTGTTTTCTGCAATTAATGAAAAACCTCGGTCAGGAAGAAGTTTTTGGGCATACTCACTTAGCTTTGCCCCAACCACAAGCTCGGGACATAAATGTCCATGAAAATCGACCACCCTTTTAAGTGTCATATTGAGCAACATTTTCCTATCCCTCCTGTATAGAGCCATCAATTCGCGATCATGCAAGACCCTGAAACTTAATACCCAGCAGCCAGTATTACAAGGACTCCTGAAGAGACTATCCATAAAATGAAAATAAAGGAAATAAACCTCTTCATCCCCGGTTTTTACAAAAAAGGCATTGATGGGCAGATTTGACCGTGTTCTGAAAAGACCGATCACCTTATTAATATTATGCTTTTTTCTTTTGCGGGCAAATTTAACAGGCAGTCTGCTGTCATTATCGAATTCTACAATTACTTTTTTTTGAATATATTCAAGCAAATCAAACCGTATAGATCTCAATGCTTCGGCTACATCCATGATAGACACCTTAAATATTTACAAAAACAAAAAGCCGGAAAGAATTAACAGATTTTCAAACCTGTCAAAGCCTTCCCGGCTTTATTGAATGGTATAATTATTTGGCATCCTTTTATTAGTGCTCAAAAGTAGCTTGCACTTTTAACGATTCTCGTTTTCGAATTCCCACGCTGGAGCATGGGAACCAGGTGAAAAACAACTAAGGAACGGGAACGAAATTTGAAGAATGCCAATTATTTTATTCCAACTCCCTAAGGTGGCTATCATGGATGCAGCCGAAGCATTGA
>JAGGWL010000177.1 GCA_021157555.1 Deltaproteobacteria bacterium
AATAAAAGATTCAGTGCAACAGTAACAATTTTTCTGTTTTCAGGCTTTTCCAGAAAGGAGCCGTGAACCCATTCATTAAAAGCTCCCATGGCCGGGCCGCACCATATCTGAAAATCTATTTTACGTGATTGATCACCCTGTATAGCCCATGCCGAACTCCGGCCCAGATAGGAACGGAAAAGAAGGGCCATTTTATGTTTGGGATTGTTTTCCGCCCTGTTGATCTGTTTAGGGTCATAATGAGCAAAAAATTCTTTTGTATGCTTCCATTCCTTATCAAGAGTGCATCTGAAAAAATCTTTTTCCAGAATATTTTTCTGCTTTTCAGGCAGATTCTCCAGACTGTCATACATGCTGTAGAGATCGTATAATTTAGCGCCTTTTAAGGGAAACATGGTACCACGTTTAAGTACCTGAACTTTAACGCCCAGTTCAAACATATCCGCCGCAGGAGCCATGGTTACATCGGCCTGCCTTGCACCTGCCAGCATTGCCTTGACAGCATCCGATGTGCCTGCTTCCACGCAACCCTGGTTAATTGACCCTGTTAATACATAAGCGGCTCCCATGGCAAATGCAGCAGCAGTCGACTCCGGAGTAGCTATACCTCCGCCCAGTCCGACACAGACAGGCTTATTAAATTTGTATTTGGCTGTAATGCGGTCCCTGAGAGAGATCATGGTCGGCAGCATTGCAAGAGCCGGTCTGTTATCTGTATGTCCGCCGGAATTGGCTTCCGCTGTAAGAGCGTCCGCCACAGGCACACAGCTTGATAGTTCAGCCTCTTCAGCAGTTATCATTTTTTTTTCAAGAAGCTGTGAAATTAATTTATCCGGCGGAGGAGAGAAAAATTTTTCCGCTATCTCAACTCTGGAAACCTTTGCAATTATTCTGTTAGGACAGATTATTTCACCATTTGAGCCACGATGAATACCCTTTATTCTGAAATAAATCAGCGGTAAAGACAAATTCATAAATGCCGAAGCGCTTATAAGGTTTATTCCTCTTTTTAAATAAAGTTTTATGGTAGCATCTTCAAGTTCAAAATTATTGGGACTATGTATTAAATTAAAACCAAAAGTAAAGTTATTCAGTCTGTTTTTAAGCTTGAATATAGCCTCATCAATTTGATCAAGCCCCAGCCCGGCAGCACCAAAAAAACCCATTATACCTGAATGACCGGCTTTTTCAACCATTTCTACTGATGTAATTCCATTTGCCATGGCTCCGGCGATATAGGCATAACGTAAATTAAAAGTTTTTTTAAAATAATGATCACCCAATGCTTCCGGATGAAGTGGCGGAGCATAAGCGGCTATGGGATATGTTTGGGAATCGTCATTTGTTTCATCAAGATTTACATTTTGACTATATTTAAAAGTAATCGTACCGCCGCGTCCTGTCTCAATACGACCATTTTTTTTGATCAGCACTACGGGTCTGTTAACATCAAGAATTGCATTGCGCAGGGCAGAATTCCCTGATAATGGTTCCTCTTCCCCCTGTTTCCAATATCCTGCAAAAGATTTGTTTTCAATTTTATGCATGTCTGTTTTTTTCACTCTGATAGATTTTAATATATGTGAGCCAGTTTCAAAATGTTCAATTTTGTTCGAGGTCAAGGAAGACAAAAAATTTAACCACAGGAATACATTAAGTATTTCGAGGCTTAAACCCTTTTTAAGATCAGGTTGTCTGACACAGAGATCGGGGAAAAGGGGGCGTTTTGAAATTGGCTCATGTGGTTTTTTTTTATATGAAAAGAGACATTATGTCAAGATAAGGAACGGGATTAAAACAAATCAAATATTTCAACCTCTGGGGTGATATTTTTTATGCATTTTTATTAAATGATCCCGCGCAACATGAGTATAGATCTGTGTGGTTGAAATATCCACATGCCCAAGCATAACCTGAACTGCCCTTAGATCGGCTCCGCCTTCCAGTAAATGGGTTGCAAAAGAGTGTCTTAAGCTGTGTGGCGTTACATTTTTCACGATTCCCGTTTTAAGTGCATATTTTCGCAATAGTTTCCAGAAACCCTGTCTTGTCATGGGCTTGCCTGCTCTTGCAACGAAAAGATATTTACTTACATTTGTCTTTAAAAGTTCAGGACGCGCCGCTCTGATGTAAAATTCTATTTTGTCCCTTGCATATTGTCCTATTGGAACGATTCTTTCCTTTGACCCCTTTCCAAAAACTTTTACAAAACATGCTTCGGTATTAATATTAATGATTTTTATATTGATAAGTTCCGAGACTCTAAGGCCGGCCGCATAAAGAAGCTCCAGCATGGCTGCATTCCGAATACCTTTTGCGTTGCTTGTATCAGGTATTTCCAGAATACGTTTAATTTCATCAACAGAAAGAACATCAGGGAGCTTTAATCCTGTTTTTGGAAGGTCAATTAATTTGGCAGGATTGTTATCTATTATTTTTTTCTGAAGCAAAAATTTATAAAAGCCTCTTAATGCAACAAGATGTCGTGCTCTTGATTTTGCGCTCAGGTTTTCTTTTTTTAAATCTATTAGATGTTTTAGAATTACAGTTGAATCGGCTTCAGCAATATTTTTAATGGCGTTGTTTTGCAAAAAATTAAAATATCTGGTTAAATCTGATTCATAGAATTCAAGAGTTTTCTCGGAAAGCCCCTTTTCTATCATAAGATAGTTTAAATATTGATCCGCCAAAATATCAAGATTAGTCATGGTTCAAACTCTAAACCCGGAGAAGCGAGAATTAAAAAATATAACCGTTCACAATTTAGGAACGGGCACGAAATAACTTCCCACTTTCTTATTGTCATATCGAAGCAGAAAGGCTGTTCAATACTTCTGCGCCGTCTTCACGCACTACCACCATATTTTCAATCCTTACCCCGCCCCATCCAGGTATGTAAATTCCCGGCTCAACTGTAAAGACCATATTCGGTTCAAGTATAGTATCAGCAAGCGGACTTACTTTTGGAGGTTCATGTACGGCAAGGCCTACACCATGTCCCAAACCATGCCCGAACCTGTCTCCAAAACCCATATCTTTAATATGGCCGCGCGCAACCGCATCTACATCTTTGGCATTCATCCCTGGTTTTATGGCCGAAATAGCTTCCTGCTGTGCTTTCAGAACCGTATTATAAACTTTTATATATGTTTTATCAGGTTTTCCAATTAAAATTGTTCTGGAAATATCTGAACAATAGCCATTCAGTCTGGCTCCCCAGTCGAAAAGAACAGGCTCTCCTTTGGAAAATTTTCTTTTTCCCGGTATTGCATGAGGCATGGCACTGTTTGGGCCGGATGCACAAATAACCGGAAAAGCCAAAGCATCAGCACCATGCTCATGCAATTTTTTTTCCATTAACCAGGCAGTCTCATGCTCTGACATACCAGGCATTATAATTGCAGAAACCTTTTTAAAAGCCGCTTCTGCAATAGAAAGCGATTTTTTCATTGTCATTATTTCATCTTCATCTTTAATCAAACGAAGGTTCTCTACAATATTGTGTACAGGCACCAAATCAATATCCAGATTATCCTTTTTCAAGGCATCCAGAATCAGGGCATGTTTCATATATGATAAACGGATACTTTCAAATCCTGGCCGCCTGATATCAAGCCTGCGCAAAAGTGAAGGGAGCTCCTTTTCCAAACCTTTTTTATAACATACGATTTCAAAAAGAGGGGCTTCTTCTCCAGCCTGAATTTCAAAGCGCGAATCAGTTGCAAGTACAAGGTCTTTTTGGGTAATTAAAAGCGCGCCGGCTGATTCATCAAACTGGGTATCCTCTCCGGTATAACCGCTGAGATAACGCCTGTTTTCCTCCACCAATACAATCAGGCCGTCAATTCCCTTTTCAAAAATTCCTTTTCTTAACTTGCTGATTCTGTTTTCTATTTTTTTTTTCAAGGTTATCCTTAGGACATGGTGGTTATTCTGATAAATTCATTTTCTATTTTTTTTCTGCCGCTTTTTATAGTCTGCACAGCCTGACTTAATTTTTTCTGAACTTCGGAAGATTCTCTGCGTAATATTCTATTTTGGGTTGGACAAAGATAGAGTGTACAGATCCATGGCCGTTTTATTCTGGGAAGTATGCATCCCTTTTGCCCAAGATAGCGGCAAGTATCTGAAGGAGACTTGATAAGTTGGGCAGGAGGAAATTTTTCACCTGCAAGATCCAAAAAAAGCAGATCCTTGAAATCCATCCAGACTGTAGCCTTTAAACAACAGGAATCAGGACACCAGGGGCATGTCATATAGCACAATTCATCAAGAAGGAAAAAAATCGATTTTAAATGGCCTTTAAGCTGTTCCGCCATATTAAAGGCCATGGTTAAACGATTTTTGTGTTGATTTATCAAGTAATTAATTGAATCACCGGCTTCTTTCCATAATGCCCTGGAGCCCCATGGAGGCAGGATGATCTTCTTTTTTTCATTTTTCCCCAGCCTGGGGAAATTTGTTATATGGATCATCCTCCACTTTGCGAGGAACAAGCTGGCGGTTTAAAACCGCCGCCACCGGACGGAATGCCTTGCGGCCTGAAACTTCCGGCTGAAATCAGCTTGACCACATCCTTGCCGTTACATTCGGGACATACAGGAACAGAATCATTTCCCGATAAAATTAACGATTCAAATTCGTTACCGCACTTATTGCATACAAACTCATAAATAGGCATAATCTCTCCTTTTTTATACAAATTTGGACAGATTGTTTGCTATTTTTTCAAAGACTTTGGTTACTTCCGAGTCTTTAAAGTTATCTTGAAAAGAGCTGCCCGAATCACCGCAAAGCACTACATTTCGCTCAAAAGGAATTTTTCCCAAAAAATTCAATCCTGCATCAGAGGCTGTTTTCTCTCCACCACCTGTTCCAAAGAGTTCCAGGCTTTCCCCACAGTGCGGACAGGTATATCCACTCATATTTTCTATAAGCCCAAAAATATCCATTTTCACTGTTTTGCAAAAACTTATTGATTTTCTTACATCTGCCAGTGAGACCTCCTGGGGTGTAGTTACAATAATAGCTTTTGCATCAGAAATTGTTTGCGCCACAGTTAAAGGTTCATCACCTGTTCCTGGAGGAGAATCTATAATCAAAAAATCAAGTTCACCCCACTCAATATCACCAATAAACTGCTGTATTGCAGAATGCTTTATAGGACCTCTCCATATAATTGCATCATCCTTGTTAGGAGTAAGCGATTCTACTGAAATAACACTGAGATTGTCAGAATATTTTAAAGGATTTAGTTTCTGGTTTTTGCTTACATCGGGTGTACCTGTCAATCCAAGCATTCTTGGAACATCAGGACCATGAAGATCCACATCCATAAGACCAACTTTATATCCTTTTTTTGAAAGAGCTATAGCAGTATTAACAGATACGCTTGTTTTGCCGACACCGCCCTTTCCGCTCATTACAATCAGCTTATTCTTTATTTTGGAAAGCGAACTTTTTACATTAGCATCAGGATCAGGTTTTTGTTGTGGTTTTTGCGGCATAGAGCCAATATTAACATTTTTTGTTTCCATAATTTATATCTCCACATTTTTTAACAGTTATGACAGCTTTGTCATAGGAATTGTATCATCAGCCGGATTACATGAAAACTCTTGCTAATTCATCTTATATAATATACATTTTTAAATTAATTTCAAGGAGTCAATTTTAAAATGTCCCCTTTTGCCCGATCTCTGCGTCAGTCAAACATTTTAATCCTCGAAATACTTAATATATTCCTGTGGCTAAAATTTTTGTCTTCCTTGACCTCGAACAAAATTGAACATTTTGAAACTGGCTCCAAGGTTATAAACTTATAAAAGTGGCCTAAAAAATATGAGGGAGGAGGTTATTATGGATAAGTTGAATGCCCAATGCGCTAAATGTCCCTATCCTGTACAGGATCGACTTTGCCGAAACAAGAATGGGAAATCGCCACCTTTTTGTCCAACCAAAAATAAAACCGACCTCATTGAAAAATGCGTTGAAGAATACAAAAAACCTGATATCCTTGAATTCGCAAAGCAGTCGTCCATTCAGGAAGGTGAGGGCTACGGGCAAAAAGAACTTGGCTATGCTCATGTAAAACCGATAAACCCTCGTATTCTTGAGGTGATTCAATTCGCTCACCGGATGAAATATACCCGTCTTGGCCTTGTCTTTTGTGTAGCCCTTAGAAAAGAAGCTAAAATTATTGAAAAACTTTTCTCATCCAAAGGATTTGATATTGTTTCTGTTATATGCAAAGTGGGGCAGGTACCAAAAGAAGTAATAGGGATCAAGGATGAAGAAAAGGTAGCTATAGGCTCATTCGAGACAATGTGCAATCCGATTTTACAGGCCATGGTTTTAAACAGCGAAAAAACTGAATTTAATGTTCTGCTTGGTTTGTGCGTTGGGCATGATTCTCTTTTTTTTAAATATGCAGAGGCGCCCTGTACAGTTCTGGCGGTCAAAGATCGGGTTCTTTGCCATAATCCTCTAGGTGCTATATATAATATTGACAGTTATTACAGATACCTGAAATAGTGCCTGAATGAAAACTGCTAATTTTCCCAATTTCTGCGGTTAATTTTTTTGCCTTTCTTGAACTTGAAAAAAATTTTTAGTTTTCATGTATCCTATTCAAATTCTGTGGTAAAACAGATTACAAATCCTTGTAGGGGCAACCCTTGTGGTTGCCCAAAATAACAATGATATCGAAAAAGAAAATTTGGGGCTTGGCTCTAATTTCGACCAAACACTGAGCTATAATAAAATTTGAAAACCTCTGAAACTCGCTGCGCTCAAACAGCCAGAGGTTTTCAAATTTCACCATAGCTCAGTCCTG
>JAGGWL010000160.1 GCA_021157555.1 Deltaproteobacteria bacterium
AAACACTGAGCTATAATAAAATTTGAAAACCTCTGAAACTCGCTGCGCTCAAACAGCCAGAGGTTTTCAAATTTCACCATAGCTCAGTCCTGACATCTAATGGTCGGCGTTATAACCAAGCCCCAATTTTTATTTGCCCGAATATAAAAAATGCTCAATTCCCGCGCTGGATTGCTAATTTGAAAAAAGGAAAGCAGAAATAATGACAGACTGTATGTTATACTGCCAGGCAGTCTTCTTTCATGGTTGTGGGCATGATAATATTTTTTATCTGACCAAAGCAGGAACAAAGGTGCGCCATCGCTCCTGATATCTATAAAATCCTTTAATCTGCGCCAACTGATTTTGAAAAGAAAAAAATGATGTTCAGATTGTCTGCAAGGGCAGGCATATTGAATCCAACCTTTACTAAAAGTCATTATGTGTGATATATATCAAGTTTTAAAATTCGAGTTATTTCCTTGAATGGAGGGTACGCTTAATGGATATAGAAAGCCTTATAAGATGCCTGAACTATACTGATTCTCCATATTATCTTTCAGGTGAGCGTCTTTACGAGTACCCAGGTTACTCCCACATATTTCGTCTCGCCAGTGAAAAATGCAACCTGCACGGCGTTTATACATTAAAAACATCAAAAAAAAAACATCTTCTACATGGGGTGATGGTTCCCGCTGTGTATGTATGCGAAGCAGACACGGAACAAAAAGCAAGAGAATTTCACAGGCTGGTTTGGAATCAGAATATCGTTCCCTTTCTTATTGTTCTATCGCCAAAAACTATTCGTCTTTATTCCGGGTTTAATTTCGATCCCAGATTAAGTAAAAACAAAGATCAATCTATTTTTGAAAT
The DNA here is from genome assembly GCA_021157555.1 of Deltaproteobacteria bacterium. Lineage (GTDB taxonomy): Bacteria > Desulfobacterota > Desulfobacteria > Desulfobacterales > BuS5 > BuS5. The sequence goes on from JAGGWL010000160.1 coordinate 853, forward strand.
CGCAAAGAAGACAAGCGAAGTCCTGAAAAAGCTTTCTGATTTTACATCCGAATCAATTAACAGAGGAGACCTGTGGACGAATAGGGCGAAAGAAATTTCTCAAAATAAAAGGGTTGACAGGAGATTACTTCGAAGCCTCAAATCCCTTAGCACCTCGCTGCGCGACCATGGTCTGCCCCGACAAACGGCTCATGCTCTTATTGGCAAGTTTGTATATCTATATTATTTAAAAGATAGAAAAATCCTTTCAGATCGCAAACTAAAGCAATGGGCAATTGATAAAGAATCGGTTTTTGGTCGCAACTCAACCTTAGAGGGTTTTTATGCGGTTAGCGACAGGCTTGAAGATTGGCTGAATGGAGTCGTTTTTTCAGTTCCAAGAAAAGGTCGATCTGCCCCTAAAGTAGAACATATCCAAAAAGTGTCCTCTGCTTTCCTCGGCGATGATCCCGAATCTGGTCAGATGCATCTGGATTTCAAGGCATACAACTTTGAGTATATCCCGATAGAAACCCTTTCTATTGTATATCAGCAGTTTCTTCACGCTGAAGGAAAGGGAAGAGGGCAAGGCGCTTATTACACTCCTATTCATTTGGTAAATTTTGTCCTGGATGAACTTGATTTAAAGCGCTCCTTCCAAAAGGGTATGAAAGCCCTTGATCCTGCGTGCGGTTCAGGAGCATTTTTGGTCCAATGCTATAGAAGGCTTGTTGAGCAAGAATTGGCAAAAAATCCTGAAAAACGGCTTCAACCTTCCGAACTGCAATATCTAATGACTAACCACATTTATGGCATGGACGTGGATGAGGATGCCTGTGGAGTAACAGAGCTCAGCCTTATCCTTACACTGCTTGATTATGTTAACCCCCCTGACCTTGAAAAACCAGGTTATGAAAAATTCAAACTGCCTGCTTTGCGTAATCGGAATATTTTTTGTTGTAAAGATGGCTTTTTCGAGCCAAATGCGGAATGGGAATCAAACAAGCCAGAGAACGGCTTTGACTGGATTGTTGGCAATCCACCATGGAAAAATATAAACACCAAAAAGTTAGAGAAAGGCGATGAGTCTGCCCTTGATTGGATTAATAAAAATAAAGATCAATTTCCAACCAGTGATAATCAGATAGCCGAAGCCTTTGCCTGGGAAGTAACACAATATCTTTCCAGCCAGGGAGTGATAGGTCTGTTATTGCCCGCTGTTATATTGTTCAAGACACATGCAACCAAATTCAGACAGCAGTTTTTTGACCGAATGGACGTCTGGTGTATTGTGAATTTTTCCAACCTCCGGCATCTTCTATTTCAAGGTTCTACAAAACCCGCCGCCGCATTTTTTTACTCGATTTCGCAAGAAGGTAATAACTACTCGTCTCATCATATCGTTACCTTTGCCCCATTTGCGGTTTATCAATTATCCCGGTATGAAGTTGATAACAGGCAAGCTAAAAAGCTATGGAGCATTATCGTCAATGCCGATGAAATACGCGAGATTTCACGAATAGATTCCGCTTCGGGAAATAGCCAGCCATGGAAGCTCGCCATGTGGGGATCTGTGCGGGATAAATACTTTTTAAAGACCATTGAAAAACGTTTTCCATCGCTTTATCAGTTCAGAAAAAGAAAAAAGCATGAGCTAAACATTCATCCAGGTCTTGAATTATATGACGAGGCTTCTGATAAACCAGTTGAACCTCTTCCGAAAGTCACAGGTAAAAACAGGCTTGACATGGATAAGCTGCGCGAATGCGGCAGAATCTTCGCTTTCCCTGAATATGCCTTAAAACCGATCAAAGCTTCCATGGCCTATGTTAGAAAAGGACGCGGAGTAATACCGCTTAAAATTTGCCAGCCACCACACATTATTGTAGATCAAGCACGCAGATTTGCTGTGTTCTCAAACGATTTCATTGTAGTTCCGCCTAGACAAATCGGAATTGCCGGTAGTACTGCGAACGTAGGGCTGCTTAAAGCGCTTAGTATATATCTCAGTTCTGATTTTGCGTTTTACCACCAGTTTTTATCGTCGTCATTTTGGGGGATCGAAAGAGATATCTCACACAAGAATGATTTAGAAAAACTTCCAATTCCACTTGATGATCTGTCTTCCCCTGAGCTTTCCGAATGGGTATCTTTGCATGATGAACTCGTCCTGGCAACTTCAAGTGAATCACAACATACGCTATTCAACCCGTGTAAAGAAATAATTGATGTTTCGCCATTGCTGGAACAGTTAAACGAAAGAGTCTATGCACTTATGGGTATTAGTCAAAGCGAACGCTGGCTAATTCAGGATCTGCTCCATGTACGTAAAAACCTGAATGAAGGCAGGATAGCTAAAAAGGCCACTATGCCGGCAGATGAAACAGAAATGCTGGCATATGCAAATGTGCTAAAAACGGAACTTGATAGTTTTCTGGATGGCGACATAAAAGATCAGCACCGCATTACGGTTTTCTATTCAAATGATTTAGCTATTGCAAAAATAGAACACCCCCAAAAACCGCCTGCTGGTACAGTGAGTGTTGTCAGAATTGAAAATCAGGACACAAAAAAAGAGTTCAAAAGTATCAGAGAAAGTCTTTTAAGGAAACAAGGGCAGTGGATATATTTTAACCGGAATCTCAAGCTATTTGAAGGCCGCACCACTTACTTTGCAAAACCGCTGCAAAGACTTTCCTGGCTTAAAAGTCAGGCTCTCATTGATGCAGATGAATTTATTGCCGAAAAGCTGACCATGACCGGAGACAATAATTAGATGACCATAAACAAAGGTTTTCAAGCACACGCAAGCGCTTCCGATGACCGGCACGAATATCGTAGTGTCTTTCGCAAACAAGTTTTTGAATTGCTCAGACGTGGATACGAACGTCTTGATCCTCCGGATTTCCAGGATTCCGAAGAAGAAGATATCACAGGTGAACTCATAAGAGAGATCAGGAATGTGATAGAAGACCGTTTAGGCCCCTCATGGGCTCAACATTATGCAATACATGACGATCCTAAAATCAATACCCCTGGAAGGCTGGGAAAACGACGGCTCAGGCTGGATATCGAATTTGAACGTACATGCGCCGACAAGCATCCACGCTACCCTTTCGAAGCCAAAAGACTTTTTTCTCAAACCCATGAAATGGGCAAGTATCTTGGGCCGGATGGGTTAAGACAGTTCCTTTCAGGAAATTATGCATGTGAACAGAACGAGGCAGGGATGATAGGTTACGTTCAATCGGAAACGCCGTTGGATTGGGCAAGAAAAGCACATGATAAATTTGTAAAAAACAGAAAAATGTTCAATCTGTGTTTTGATGGTGAATGGAAACCTGTTGATAACTTGGCAAAATTCGATAATTGTTATCGCTCAAAGCATAATAGACCGCCGGTTGGAAAATCGATAACTCTGTTTCATATGTTTCTCTCATTTTGTTAAAGGGAATGATAAATTTAATTTATAAACAATATCAAGTAGTTATTTAGCTTATAAACTTTTATTATAACAAACCTATCGGGGTTTTGCCATTTAGTTTTAACTTACATTTCAATCTTGACACTTATCATGCTTTTTGATATTTTTTAAGCTTAAATTAAATTCATGTTATTCTAAAAAAATATACACACCATGGTAATAAAAAATCCAGGTCTTCCTGTGGAGTAATAAATAATGGACTATAAAAAAACCCTGAATCTGCCTGCTACAAAGTTCCCTATGAAGGCAAATCTTGTTAATCGTGAACCTGAGCAATTAAAATCATGGGAAGAATCGGATCTCTACAATACAATAAGAAAAAAATCCCTTAATAAAGAACAGTTTATACTGCACGACGGCCCTCCCTATGCAAACGGAAATATCCATATGGGTACCGCCTTGAACAAGATTTTAAAGGATATTATTATACGTTCAAAACAGATGCAGGGCTTTGACTCGCCATATGTTCCAGGCTGGGATTGTCACGGACTCCCCATAGAGCATAATGTAGAAAAGGAACTGGGAAAGAAAAAAAAGGATATGTCCCAAAATGAGATCAGAAAATTATGCCGGACATATGCCGAAAAATATATAGATATTCAAAGAGAAGAATTCAAAAGGCTTGGGGTGATGGGTGAGTGGGACAATCCTTACCTTACAATGAAATACAGATACGAAGCCATAATTGCAGCGGAATGCGGGAAATTTACCATGCAGGGCGGACTCTTTAGAAGCAAAAAACCTATTCTCTGGTGTTGTAGCTGCAAAACCGCTCTTGCAGAGGCTGAAATCGAATATGAGGACGAAACTTCTCCTTCCATATATGTTAAATTTGCTTTAAAAGATAACCTGGATTCTATACTCCCGAATATATCAGTAAAAAAAGCAGCAATTGTCATCTGGACAACTACCCCCTGGACACTTCCCGCAAATATGGCTGTAGCCCTTCATCCTGAATTTATATATGCGGCAGTCGATACAGGAAATGATGAAATATTAATCATTGCAAGAGAGCTTGTCGAAAAATGCATGGAGATTTTCGGCTTTCCTAATTATAAAATTGTTAGTGAATTCCAAGCAGGATTGCTTGAAAAAAAGGAGTGTATACATCCTTTTCTTGATCAGACATCCTTAATTATACTTGGCCGCCACGTTACTCTTGAAGCCGGTACAGGGTGTGTTCATACAGCACCCGGCCACGGCCGTGAAGATTATGAAGCCGGCTTGCAGTATGATCTTGATGTTTATGCACCGGTGGATGACCGGGGCTGTTTTACCGAGGAAGTCGATTTCCTTAAAGATCAATTTGTTTTCAAGTCTGACAGAACAATTATCGAAAAACTTGCAGATAACGGTTCTCTTCTTGCTGAGCTAAAGCTTTCCCATTCCTATCCTCATTGCTGGAGATGCAAAAAACCCGTAATTTTCAGGGCAACGCCGCAGTGGTTTATCTCTATGGAGAAAACCGGTTTGCGAAAAAAAGCCCTGGAAGAGATAGATAATGTGGAATGGATTCCCCGCTGGGGCAAAGAAAGAATTTTCGGAATGATAGAAAACAGGCCGGACTGGTGTGTTTCCAGACAGCGCTCCTGGGGCGTTCCGATTACTATATTCTATTGTGAGAAATGCGAGGCAATTCACATTAATCAGGAAATTATAGATATAATTTTTGATCTTTTTGAAAAACACGGAGCAGATATATGGTTTGAAAAAACAGCAGAAGATCTCCTGCCAAAAAATTCCAGGTGTGAAAAATGCGGCCATAACAAATTTGTCAAAGAAACGGATATCCTTGATGTATGGTTCGATTCCGGAGTGAGTCATGCTGCAGTGCTTGAGGATCGCCCTTACTTAAAATGGCCTGCTGATCTATACTTGGAGGGAAGTGATCAACATAGAGGATGGTTTCACAGTTCTCTGCTTACCGCAGTAGGCACAAGAAACAAGGCGCCTTTTAAATCTGTCCTTACCCATGGTTTTGTTGTTGATTCAAAAGGAAAAAAAATGTCCAAATCCATAGGTAATGTTATTGCGCCAAAAAAAGTAATCAACAGGTTTGGCGCCGAAATCCTTCGGCTTTGGGTCTCGGCCTCAGATTACAGAGATGACATCCGAATTTCGGACAACATCCTGAATCAATTAACAGATGCCTATAAAAAAATAAGAAATACCTGTCGATTCATGTTGGGCAACCTGTACGATTTCGATCCTGAACAAGATGCCGTATCTTATGAGGCCATGCCTGAAATAGACCGTTTTGCCTTACATAACCTCCAGGAATTGATCAAAAAAACACTGAATGCCTATGAACTGTTTGAATTTCACACTATTTATCATGCGCTCTATAATTTTTGCACTCTGGACATGTCTGCGCTCTACCTTGACATTCTAAAAGACAGGCTCTACACATCACCAGCCGGCTCCACTGAAAGAAGAAGCGCACAAACAGTAATGTATAATATTCTTGATACTATTGTGAAACTTATGGCCCCGATTCTTGCCTTTACTTCGGAGGAAATCTGGAAATTCATGCCGGCAACCAAAGAAAAACAAAAAAGCGTTCACCTGTCGTCTTTGCCTTGTGTAAAGGATGAATGGATTGACAACGAACTCGCTACAAAATGGGGCATGCTTATCAGTCTGAGGAATGAAGTAACCAAAGCGCTGGAAAAGGCCAGAGCAGACAAATTAATTGGACATTCTCTTGATGCATCTGTTGAAATTTATGCAAACCAGACACTTTACAAAAATCTGGGATTCTATGCTGATGACCTTAAAGCAATTTTTATTGTCTCAGCCGCCAGCTTGATAGAAACAGAAAAACAGGGCGCTTACAAAAGTGAAAACATCGAAGGCTTGTCGATCACAATTACCCAATCTACCGGTACTAAATGCGTTCGATGCTGGATGCACGATACTTCAGTCGGCAAAGACTCAGATCACCCTGAACTCTGCAAAAGATGCAGCCAGGTAATAAAGACCATCACACAACCGTGAATTTACTGCAACATAAACATATCAAGCTTTTCAGTATTGCCTGGATAGTTATAATTTTTGACCAGATTACCAAGCTGGCGATACTGAAAAACATTGTGCTTTATCATTCTATTGAAATAATACCCGGTTTTTTCAATATTACCTATATTTTGAACCCCGGAGGAGCTTTCGGCTTTATGGCGAATCAGAGCGCGGGAATTCGCAGTATGCTCTTTATTGTTGTATCATCATTAGCCATCGGCCTGATATTTTACTTTTATTATACGACTCCTCCGGGATACCCATTATTGCAAACAGGCTTTGCGCTTATCTTCGGCGGAGCAATTGGTAATATGATCGACAGATTGCGTTTTGGACAAGTAGTTGATTTCCTTGATTTTTACATTGGCAAACTGCACTGGCCTGCCTTTAATGTGGCGGACAGTGCCATCTCAACAGGAATGTGCATTTTTATTATCCATATTCTCTTTAAAAAAATGCCGAATTAATCGGACATTATCAAAAAACTTTGCGAGTTGCCATGCACCCTTTTCTTTTAAAAATCGGTAATTTTTCGATATATACGTACGGTTTTTTTCTTGCCACAGGCTTTGGTGCAGGTTTATTGCTTGCTAACAGCGAAGCAAAAAGACTTGGCCGGAATCCTGACAAGATAATGGATCTTGCTTTTTATATCCTGATTTCAGCCATTATCGGCTCCCGTTTATTGTATGTTCTCACCAATCTGGAAACATTCACCAAAGACCCTGTGGGTATCTTCAAAATCTGGGAAGGCGGACTCGTATTTTACGGCGGATTTATTGCAGGTATGATAACGGCCATCATTCTATTAAAAAAATGGAAGATGGATTTATGGACTATTGCAGACCTGACTGCCCCTTCAATTGCAGCAGGCCAGTTTTTTGGGAGGATAGGCTGTTTTTCTGCAGGATGCTGTTACGGTAAAATATGCGATTTGCCATGGGCAATTGTTTTTAGAAATCCGGATTCCCTGGCTCCGGTCGGTATTCCGCTGCATCCGACCCAGCTTTATCATGCATTCAGCAATCTGATGATTTTTTTCTTTTTATGGTTTTACCGAAAACGTAAAAAATTTGACGGTCAGTTATTTTGGCTCTACATTCTCCTGTACGGAATTACGAGGGCATTTATTGAAATTTTCAGGGGTGATTTTAGAGGATATACGTTTTTTAATATTTTATCAATTTCACAAATAATAGGTCTGACAATGGCGATTATTGCCATAATCGCAATGAAAGTCCTTTCCGGGAATCCGAGGAAATGCCGGTAATTAAATATTCCGAACTGAAGCGATATTTAAAAGAGACTTCCAAAAAAGGTTTTGAACAAGTTTATTTGATTTTCGGTGAAGAAGTTCTCTATAAATCTGTCCTTGATAAGCTGGTTAAAACAATTCTGCCGGATGCATCAAGGATTCTGAATTATGAACCGATAGAAGGAACAAACGATAATATACAGGATGTAATTAATAAATTAAATACATATTCACTCCTTTCAGGTACTAAGGTTGTAGCACTTTGCGATTCACAAATATTTTATACCAAAAAGGATGAAAACGCTATTTTAGAGAAAGCAAAAGAAGCCTGTGATAAAAACAACCTTAAAAAAGGCGCTAAATATTTTTTAAACCTGCTCAATCTCCTGAATATTCCATTGGGTGATCTAAGCCAGCCTGGCAGCGCAAAAAATATAAATCTGGAGCTGGCCAAAACAAATGAAAATTCATGGATCGACAAGCTGGTGGAATACTGTTTAGAAAACAAGCTTTCCGTTGCGGCCAGGGATGATAGCAAAATCCTTCAAAAAGCAGTTGAAAAAGGATTTCCCAAAAAAAATCACCTTATAATTACAACTGAAATAGTAAATAAACAACGAGTACTTTACAAATCAATAAATAAAACCGGAATTATTATTGACTGTTCAGTGCCCAAGGGGAACCGCAAAGGAGATAAGGCTGCCCAAACGGCTATGATCAATGACAGGATGAAATCAATTCTTGATACAAGAGGCAAAAAGATAAACAGAGACGCTTACAATGCCCTGTACGGCATGACCGGTTTTGACCTGCGGACATTTGCAAACAACCTTGAAAAGCTGGCTGATTATACCGGAAAAAGAAACGAGATAACACTCAATGATGTTCAATCAGTCTTAAAGCGCACAAAAAAAGATCCTCTGTATGAGTTTACAAATGCAACAACTGAAAGGAATCTGGATCAGTCCATCTTTTTTATGTCCACGCTACTGGCAGGGGATGATATAAAGCATCCTCTTCAACTTCTTGCAGCTATTACCAATCAAATGAGAAAATTATTGATGATCAAGAGTTTTGTAAAGAGCAGATATGGAGCTGCCTGGTATAAAGGCTGTCAATATCCTCAGTTTCAATCTGCGGTAATGCAGGCAGTTATTGAATTTGATAAGGCAATTGCAGGCACTATCAATGATTGGGATAAAATGCTTGAACATGATGAAATTTTTGAAAAAAAAACAGTCAAAAAAAAAAGCACAACCCAAACAAAAGCAGTTGATAAAATATTTCTGATAGCCCCAAATCCAAAAAATGCATACCCGGTTTACATGATGCTAAAAAAATCGGATAACTTTACAGAGCATGAACTGATTAGTATCATGGAATCAATACACGAAGCTGACCTTCGCTTTAAATCAACAGGCCAGACACCTGAACTAATCCTTGAAAGTGTAATCTTTAAAATTTGCAATTAAAATATATAAAAAACATAAGGTAATATAATGATAAAAGCCGGAATTATAGGCGCTACCGGTTACGCAGGCGCGGAACTTGTACGGATACTGTCAGGCCATCCTGGAGTTGAATTAACGGTTTTAACCTCCCGACAGTATGCTGATATTGAATTTGCACAAATATATCCTTCCTTGTACAAAATTGTGAACCTTGTTTGTGAAAAATTTGACGCTGACAGATTATGCAAAAAAACCGATGTAATTTTCACGGCGCTTCCCCACAAACTGCCTATGGAAATCGTACCTGAACTTATAAAACGCAAAAAAAAAGTGATAGACCTTTCCGCTGATTTCAGGTTTAATGACCCAATTAATTATGAAGCTCATTATCAGGCACATACTGCTAAACATTTACTAAAAACAGCAGTATACGGATTATGCGAAGTTTATGCTGAAAAGATTAAAAATGCCGAACTGATCGGTAATCCAGGGTGTTATCCGACAAGCGTATTATTGCCTCTTATACCACTGCTTAAAGCCGGTTATATTGATACAAATACTATCATTGCCGATTCAAAATCAGGAGTAAGCGGAGCAGGGCGCTCTCCTGTATTAACAACACATTTTTGCGAGGCTAATGAATCTTTAAATGCATATAAAGTCGGATCGCATCGCCATAATCCGGAAATGGACGAAGTGCTGAGTTTAGCCGCTGGAGAGACAGTGCATATTACATTTGTACCGCACCTGATACCTGTAACACGTGGAATGTATACAACAATTTATGCAAACATAACTAAAGGCATCAAAAAAGCAGAAATAAAAAAATGCTTGTCATCATATTATCATAACCGGCCTTTTGTACGATTATGTCCCAATGAAACAGAACCGAAAATATCCCATGTCAGAGGGACAAATTTTTGTGATATAGGTTTTACAATGGACAAAATAAACAATCGGCTCATTCTGATGTCTGCAATTGATAATCTGGTAAAAGGAGCCGCAGGGCAGGCTGTGCAGAATATGAATATTATGTTTGGCTTAGATGAAACAACAGGACTTTTCAATGTTCCTTTTCCTGTGTAAGTTATTTCCTCCCCGTTCCTAACACACTTGACATACTGCTATTAATATTTTAATTATTATTAATTAATTCGGCATACTTTATTAAGGATGCCATTAATTCTTAATTCATATATTTATATTGACGTTTTTTAGATAATCAATTTCACAATGATAAAGAAAAAAAGGAGATTTGTCAATGTCAGCAAAATTAATTAAAGGCACTGTAATACGCGAAGAAATTCTTGAAGAAATAACAGCAGAAGTAGCTGAAATTAAAAAAAAACATGGTGTTGTACCAGGACTTGTAACAATTCTGGTTGGAGAGAGTCCGGCATCTATTTCCTATGTTACTCTTAAAATTAAAACTGCTCATCGCGTTGGTTTTAATGAAATTCAGGATAACCAGTCACCTGATATTCCCGAAGCAGACCTGCTGGCCCTGATAGACAAATACAATAAGGATGATTCCATTAACGGCATCCTGGTGCAGCTCCCGCTTCCAAAACATATAGACGAAAAAAAAATATTAAATGCAATTGACCCTGACAAAGACGTAGACGGATTCCATCCGGTAAATGTTGGCCGCCTGATGATCGGAGGAGATGAGGTTAAATTTCCACCCTGTACTCCGGCTGGTATTCAGGAAATGATAATACGCGCTGGCGTAGAAACAAGCGGAGCGGAAGTCGTAGTGGTAGGACGTTCCAATATAGTCGGGAAACCGATTGCCAACATGATGCTCCAGAAAGGTGACGGCGCTAACTCAACGGTAACTGTAGTTCATACAAGGACCAAAAACCTTGAGGGGCACTGCAAACGCGCAGATATCCTTATTGTAGCTGCAGGAGTACCTGGACTGGTAAAACCGGAATGGATCAAACCAGGGGCATGCGTTATTGATGTGGGAGTTAACAGAGTCGGTGAAAAACCAAGCAAAAAAAATCCTGGAAAAATGGTGGCAGTACTTCAGGGTGATGTTGATTTTGAAGCTGCAAAAGAGATTGCAGGATCTATTACCCCTGTTCCTGGCGGAGTTGGTCCCATGACTATTACCATGCTGATGAAAAATACTTTAAAATCACTCAAGTTTAAACTGGGAATCATTTAAATTCTATATAAAAAACAGGGGAGCTTCACGGCTTCCCTGTTTTAATGGCATGTTTTTTGCGATTTCTACGTCTATCTTATAACATTAAACTTGTAAATCAATTATTATGCAAAAACAATTTTCTATATTTGCATTAAGTAATACAGGTTCATCCGTTAAACGGATAACTGTTTCCGGGATTTCTATCTTTTTTATCTCCTTTTTTGTTGCTGCAGGTCTGATATCATTCGGTTTTATTTGTTATGATTACGTTGCCGCAAAAAAAATAGCAGTTAATTCAAGTAAACTTGAAAAACAAATTTCCAGCCAGCAGGACGAACTATCCAATCAGCGAAAACATATTCAAAATTTTGTACAGAAAATTGAAGAATTAAATACTAAACTGGCATCATTACAAAAGTTTGAAAAAAAAATACGCATTATTGCCAATATCGAAAAAACTGATAATCAAAACGACTTTTTCGGAGTTGGAGGTTCCGCCCCGGAGATTCTTAAGCCTGGTGTGACGATTACAAAAAAGCATAACAGCCTGATCAGGGAAATGCATGCACAGTTGAGTCAGATCGACAATATAGCAGAAACCCAAAAAAATAATTTTGAAACTCTTGTAAAAAAATTGAAGATTCAGCAGAATCTGCTGGCATCGACACCGACCATACGCCCCATTACCAAAGGATGGATTTCATCCGGATTTGGATACCGAAGATCTCCTTTTACCGGACGCAAAGAATTTCATAAAGGCATAGACTTTGCGGCGCGGCAGGGTAACCCCATATTTGCAACGGCTGATGGCGTAATAATATACGCAAAGCCTAAGGGGCTGCTTGGCAAAACGGTCATTATTGACCACGGGCACGGCCTTAAAACCCGCTACGGACATACATATAAAATTCTGAAAAAAAAGGGCGACAAGGTAAAGCGCGGCGATATTATTGCTCTTGTAGGAAGCACCGGCCGCAGTACAGGACCACATGTTCATTACGAGGTACAACTTAATGGTATACAAGTAAATCCTGAAAAATATATTCTGAATTAGTCTACAAAATTCATCATTTTCATATAAACATATTCCTCATCGTATTACCTGAACTAATTTTCTATCTTTCTGTAATATAACCATTTCCAGGAATAACGAGGTCATCAAAAAAATGATCGGTCAATTTTTAACAAAAATATTCGGCAGCCAAAATGAACGTGAGTTAAAAAAAATTCAACCGCTTGTTGAACGTATAAATGCCCTGGAAACGGATTTCCAGAGGC
>JAGGWL010000297.1 GCA_021157555.1 Deltaproteobacteria bacterium
GAATTGGCATATTTTTTGCTGTTAGTATTGTGATGATATTTGAAAATTTTTAATGTGCCTGCCACCTATTATTGAACGATACATCATGCCTCTATTATTTTTCTGCAACCTGGTATGAGTAAATGCCGGCGAAAAGGATAGTCTGCTTAGAAAATATGAATGAATTATGCGAAATCAAAACTGAAACTGATGAGATAAATATTTTAACTCAGGCAATTGATTCTTTTAATTATGCTGCAAGCAAAATTGAAAAACAGTACCATCTTCTTGAAAATAGAGTAAAAGAGCTGGATATTGAATTACAAGAGAAGAACGATTCTCTTGAAAAAAATCTTAAAGACAAAGAAGAAGTGAAAAAATTTCTGATTAATATACTCGAAAGCATAACAACTGGTATAATAGTAATAGATCCTGATGGATACATAACAACGTTAAATAAGGCGGCTGAAAAAATAACAGGTTTTATTTCTGAAAAAGTAAAAGGTGAAAAATTTAAAATCCTTTTTGATTCAGGATTTATGCGAGATGTTGATTTGGATCCGGAGAGAATAAATGCTTTAAATGAAATTTTGGAAGTTGAAACTGAACTTGCTAAAAGGGATAACGAGATAACAAATATCAATTTATCAATTGCCCCTGTATTGGACTCAGGAAAGTCTCTGGCCGGTATTGTTTTGACAATGCAGGATATTACCAGGATGAAGAGATGGGAACAAAAGGCAAGTCGTACTGATCGTTTGCAGGCTATGGGGGAAATGGCTGTCAAGATAGCTCATGAAGTTAGAAATCCCCTTGGAAGCATTAAACTTTTTGCGGATATGCTAAACAAGGAGCTTCAATCAACAACAGAGCTTAAAGAGCTTTCGGAACATATATCATCAGGAGTAGAAAGCATAAATAATATTATATCGAACCTGCTTTTATTTGTTAAACCTCAACAGTCGCCTGATCTAAAAATAATAGATATTCATGATGTTCTTGATGGCTCAATTTTTTTTTCAGGTCATCTTGTCAAGCATGATAATAGTATAAAAATTAAAACTAAATATTACGCTGCACCTGTAATGGTACGTGGTGATAAGGAATTGTTAAAGCAGGTTGCCCTGAATCTTATTCTTAATGCAATTCAGGCAATGCCAAACGGTGGTGAGCTTGGCATTTTAACGAGCATAGCTAAAAGCAGTCAGGAACAAAAAAAAATTGCAGAGATAAGATTTATTGATACAGGCATAAGTATCAGTCAAAAAAATATATCAAGAATTTTTGATCCATTTTTTACTACAAAAAATAATGGTACCGGATTAGGCCTTGCAATAGTACATAATATACTAAAAGCGCATGATGCCAGCATAGACATAACCAGTTCTGAAAAAGGGACTACATGCATTGTCAGGATACCAATAGTGGAAGAGAAGGAATTGAAAATTGAGAATTGAGAATTTTTTATATGAAAGTGCCTAAGGATTGCAATCAATTCATAATTCATAATTCATAATTCCCAAAGGGGGTTATATATGCAGGAGCAAATTTTGGTTGTTGATGATGAAGCCGATATGAGGACTGCTTTGACGCATGTTCTGCATAAAAAAGGTTATGCCGTAAAGAGTGCGGCCAGCGGGCCTGAAGCTTTGAAAAAATTCAATAATGATAAATTCAGCATGGTAATAACAGATGTAAAGATGCCTGATATGTCCGGTATGGAAGTTTTAGGAGCAATTAAAAAAAAATCACCTGAAGTTCCTGTAATAATGATAAGTGCTTATGGAACAATAGGTAAAGCTGTTGATGCGATGAAAAAAGGTGCTTCAGATTATCTGGTCAAACCGTTTTCATCTGAATCAATTGAAATGGTTGTACGGAGATTCGGAGGCCAGTTAGCTTGTAAACCATTGTGTCGGAAAGATGATACAGAAAAGCGGGATGATTTAGAGGAAAAGGGAATAATTACACAGGACCCCGGGTTTCGCGAGACCATTAAACTTGCAAAAAATGTGGCCGCCAGCAATGCAACAATACTGCTTCAAGGTGAAAGCGGTACAGGCAAGGAAATGTTCGCCTCCTTTATTCATCATCATAGTACTCATAAAAACGGGCCATATATAGCAGTAAATTGTGCGGCCCTGCCTGATGGTCTGGCAGAATCTGAATTGTTCGGACACGAAAAGGGAGCTTTTACCGGAGCGCTGAACCAGAGAAAAGGTAAATTTGAACTTGCAAATAACGGTACTATTGTGCTTGATGAAATCAGTGAAATGTCTTTGCAGCTTCAGGCTAAACTCTTAAGAGTCCTTCAGGAAAGAGAAGTTATCAGAGTAGGCGGTACACAGTCAATTTTAATCAATTCCAGAATTGTTGCTATTTGTAATATTGACCTGGAGGCAGCAGTTAATACCGGCAGGTTCAGGGAGGATCTGTTTTACAGAATAAATGTTATACCTATTACTATTCCGCCTTTAAGGGATAGAAAAAAAGATATACCTGTTCTTGCGAAGCATTTTTTAGAAAAATATAGTAATAAAAACAACAGAAAAATGTTAAAAATAGCTGATGAAACTCTTTCTCTTCTTTTAAAATATAACTGGAGTGGCAATATAAGAGAATTGGAAAATACAATGGAAAGAGCTGTTTTGCTTGGGGAAGGGGATACTGTATTGCCAGGGCATCTGTTTTTAGAGATAAATGATAACAATAAAACAAAAGATTTGCCTGTAATAGTTGGGCAATCTCTTAAGGAGATGGAAAAGGAGTTAATTTTTCAAACCCTTAAGGAAGTCGATGATAATAGAACACATGCTGCAAAAATTTTAGGAATAAGCATCCGAACATTAAGAAATAAATTGCGGGAATACAGAAATAATCCCTAAAATCTAATTGCTCTAAATCTTCGTTTAAGAAAAGCGCATGCGTTTGTTATCTGCTTTTTATTTCCCGAACTTCACTACAGTTTTAAAACTATTGCCGTCTCGATCTTCTCTTGTGCCGATGAGGTTTTATTAATTACATTGGCCTTAAGGTGATGCTTGCTCTCTTCGGCGAGAGATATACCCTTCGCAATCCATTTCAAGTGCACAAGTTGTACAATAAGGCTTCGTGCACCAATTGAGAGAAGATGCTTTCCGAACAACATTTATAAAGGAATTAGATGATGTGTTTGTCATACAGGTTTCTGTCAATATGTTTCCGGGTAAACGCGCAGACGGAGGCGTGTCCTGGTAGTGCCTCGGCTTTATCCCGCTGGGCAGTTCTTTTTTAAGCCGCTGTAAAGTCAATTTCTTTTTCCGCGGTGCAAATACCACAAAAAAAAAGGGGTCAAATCTTCATTTGACTCTTGTATATTTTTTTTATTATAGAATCAATCTCTTTACAGATTTTTTTATCTTTTTTTCTTAAATCTCTCACCCGTTGAATTGCATTACTA
>JAGGWL010000059.1 GCA_021157555.1 Deltaproteobacteria bacterium
ATTAATAAGCAAACACTGACAGTTCTTTGCATCATCATTTTTTTCTTTTTTACTGCGGCTGCAGGACAGGAAGCAAAACTGAATAATCTGTTTGTCAGTAATACACGCGACAACCTGATAATTTATTGTAAAACCGAAGGAGCCTTTACAGAAAAAATGGAGAAGGCGATTATCAGTGGTGTACCTGTTACTTTTTCTTTTTTCATAACTCTATATAAGGTTAGAACTTTTTTGCTGGACAAGGAGGTTATTGAAAAGAAAATAACACATTCCATTAAATACAACAATTTAAAAAAAGAATATATAATCACGAGGTCAACGCAATCCGGATCCCCTATAATTACCAAAACCTTTGAGGAAGCTCAAAAATTAATGTGCAAAATTGATAATCTTGCCTTAATTCCTCTTGATCGTCTGGAAAAAGGCAGCCAGTATCAAATAAGAGCCAAAGCCAAATTAATGAAGATGACCCTTCCTTTTTATCTGCATTATGTCCTTTTTTTTGTATCTATGTGGAATTTTGAAACTGAATGGCAGACAATAGATTTTATCTATTAAATGCCATAATTATGAAAAGCATTGGACTTAAAAAAAAAAAACCTCTTATATCTTATGAAGAGCTGAAAAGACGTAAGCGTGAATGCGTTATGATTATTGTAATAATTATTATCGTTGCGCTTTTAACTTATGCCGAACATAGAATAATACATTTTGGGGTCGATTTCCCCGTTTCAAACACAATCCTGATGTTTATTCTGATAAATATCAATCTGTTGCTGCTTATCTTATTGATATTTCTTGTTTTTAGAAATCTGGTAAAACTTATTTATGACAGAAAAAGCAAGGTTATGGGCGCAAATCTGCGCACCAGACTTGTGGCAGCCTTTATCGCCCTGACACTTCTTCCTACGATTGTTCTTTTTTTCTTTTCAATTAATTTTATTAGCACAAGTATTGAATTCTGGTTTAACGTTCCTATTGAACAATCTCTTGAAAATTCACTAAACGTTGGCAGACATTTATACAAGCATATTGAAGAAAATAATCGTTTTTTTTTAAAAAGGATCTCATACCAGATAAAAAAGAGGAACCTCTTTGATCCGTCCAGAAAAAACACACTTTTAAATTACATTGGAGTTGTGCAAAAATCCTTTAATTTTCAAGCTACCGAGGTTTATGGAAAAAATTTTAACCGTATTGCTTATTCTGTTGGCGACGAACTGAATCTGGTAGAGATTCCAGAGGTCTCCGGAAATAATCTTCAGAAATATATAGATTCTGAGGAAATAAGCTCGTTTTCCCAAATAATCAATGCTGGTGAATTAATAAGATCAATTGGAAGGGTACCATTTGGAGCCAGCTTAAAAGATACACAAGGTTACATAGTTGTAGCCATTCTTGTTCCACCGGCTCTTGCGGAAAACATGTCATCTATTTCAAGGGGGGTCGAAGAATACAGACAAATCAAACTTCTAAAAAAACCTGTTCAGATTACTTATTATATTGCACTCTCTATAGTTGCTCTGCTCGTTGTATTTTGCGCAATCTGGTTTGGCTTTTACATGGCAAAATCTATAACAATACCGATTATGGAGCTTGCAGAAGGAACCAGAAGAGTTGCTGAAGGTGATTTGGGCTTCACAATATCTTTATTTGCGGACGATGAAATAGGCAGTCTGGTCGATTCATTTAACAAAATGACAAGAGACTTGAGAATAAGCAGGGAGCAGTTGGAATTCTCAGCCAGCAAGCTGCGTGATCAAAATCTTGAAATTGAGAAAAGACGACAGTTCATGGAAATAGTCTTAAAAAATATTTCAGCCGGTGTCATCACTCTTGGCGCCAGCGGCTTGATCTCTTTCATCAATAATTCGGCTGAAAAAATGTTAAATATTCAATCAAAAGAAATTTTGAACAAGAGCTATAATGAATTATTAAAGATGGTCACTAACGACCAATCAATGGAACAAAATAATTCAGGCGATATTATAGAAAAAGTTGCCAATCTTCATGGTGATGCAATAGAAGTTTCTTTACGGTTAACCATAGATGGAAGGCCGCGTAGTTTTATGCTGAATGTTTATCCAATTAAAAGCGATGCCGGAATTCATATGGGAAAGGTAATGGTCTTTGATGATTTAACTGAGCTGGAAAAAGCACAACGTATGATGGCCTGGCGCGAGGTGGCCCGCAGAATTGCCCATGAAGTCAAGAATCCCTTAACGCCTATTGCTCTTTCTGCGCAGCGGCTTAAAAGGAGATACTCAAACAAAATAGATGAGCTTGTATTTGATGAATGTGTTACTATGATAATAGATAATGTAGCAATGATAAAAAATCTTGTAAACGAATTTTCAGTTTTTGCCAGATTTCCCACTGCAAATCCAAATATGTGTGAAATTTTGCCTATTATTGAAGAAACAATATCTTTATACAAGGAAGATCATGAATATATAAATTTTAAAATAGATATTCTTGATGACATACCCAAACTGAATCTTGACAGACAACAAATAAAACAGGCGCTGATAAATCTTGTTGACAATGCAGTCGCTGCTGTAAGAAAAAAAGGAGAAATAAGCCTTACCTTAAGTTATGACCCTATCCTGAAGATGGTCAGGCTGGAGGTGGCCGATAATGGCGGTGGTATTTCTGATGAAGAAAAAACACGTCTGTTTGAGCCATACTTCTCGACTAAAAAAACCGGCATGGGTTTAGGTCTTACCATAGTAAGCTCCATTATTACTGATCATAATGGAATGATCCGTGTGCAGGATAACAAACCAAGTGGCGCCAAGTTTGTGATTGAGCTGCCTGTATAGAGTCTGGAAAGAGGAGAAAATAATTTTATGTTTCCATCTATTTTAATTGTTGATGACGAGCCTTCTATATTAAAATCTTTAGGCGGCCTTCTTTCTGATGAAGGCTTTGATGTTTTAACGGCCTCTAACGGATATCAAGCTTTAAAGGTGACAGACTCAGAATCTCCGGATCTTGTTCTTCTTGATATTTGGATGCCGGGTATTGATGGCATTGAAACGCTGAAACAAATTAAAAAGGAGAATCCCTTTATTCCGGTTGTTATCATTACAGGACACGGCACAATAGAAACGGCTGTTAAAGCCATAAAACTGGGCGCATTTGATTTAATCGAAAAACCCCTTTCGATAGACAAAATTATAGTAACTATTAACAACGCATTAAACTTCAGGCGTCTTGAGGAAGAAAACAGGTACCTGAGAAAAAAAACAATAGAGAAACATTCGATAACAGGGAACAGCTCAACAACAGCAGCCCTGAAAAAACAGATAATGGTTGCAGCACCAACCAATGCCTGGATACTCATAACAGGGGAAAATGGGACCGGTAAAGAACTGGTAGCACATACTATTCATCAGTTAAGTGCACGTGCAGCCCAACCTATGATTGACGTTAATTGTGCGGCTATCCCTGAAGAATCAATAGAAAGCGAACTCTTCGGCCATGAAAAAGGTGCAGTTACAGGCGCTACATCAAAAAAAAGGGGGAAATTTGAACTGGCCAGCAATGGAATAATATTTTTTGATGAAATAGGTGATATGAGCTTAAAGACACAAGCTAAAATTTTACGAGTTTTGCAGGAACAAAAAATCCAGCGTGTGGGAAGTGGCAGAATACTCACGATAGATGTAAGAGTAATAGCAGCCAGTAACAAAAACCTTGAAAAGGAGATTGAAAATGGCCGGTTCAGGGAAGATTTATATTACCGGCTGAATGTTATTCCAATGGAAGTTCCACCCCTTAGAAATCGTTCTGATGACATCCCGGAACTGGTCAACATATTCCTTGATATTTGTGCCAGACAGAGTCGTACAAAAAAGAAAAGCATATCAAATACGGCACTTGAGATATTAGTCGATTATTCATGGCCAGGCAATGTCAGAGAGCTTAAAAATCTTGTTGAACGACTTGTTATTATGACTGATGGTGATTTGATAGATGTTTCCGATATACCCTTCAGGGACGGTGTTGGGTTTTGAGTGTTAGGTTTTAGGTTTTATGGCATTAAGGATAATAGGCGGCGACCTTAAGGGAAGAAGGATTGTCACCGTACGCGGCAGCATGACAAGACCTACGGCAGATCGGCTGCGTGAAGCGATATTTAATATACTTTATACCCGTGTACAAGGTTCTGTAGTGCTGGACGTTTTTGCCGGAACTGGGGCAATGGGTATTGAAGCTTTGAGCCGTGGCGCTGAATATGCTGTGTTTGTCGACAATAACAAAAATGCATCTTCTGTTATAAAAAAAAATATAACTTCCTGCGAAATTGAGGATAAAACTACAATAATAAAGCGTGATGCCTTAAAAAGATTAGACTGGATAAAATCTATTAAGCCATGGTTTAATATTGTTTTTATGGATCCTCCTTATAACAGGAATTTTATTAAACCTTCTCTGGAAAGTCTTGTAAAGAGCCAATTATTGAAACAAAAAGCATATATTATTATTGAACATTCATATTCAGAGATTATTTCTGAAGAAACCGAGGCATTCACCACCATAGATCAAAGAAAGTATGGAAAAAGTATGGTTACTTTTTTACAATATCTATAGATAAGGAAAAATAACTTTATGGAAAGAATAGCTATATACCCAGGTTCCTTTGACCCGATAACTAACGGTCACATAGATATAATAAAAAGGGGACGAAAGCTTTTTGATAAAATAATAGTTGCCATCTTATGTAATTCTTCAAAAAATGCTTTGTTTACAATTGAAGAACGAAAAGAAATGTTGAGGAACAGTCTTCACGATATGACAAATATCGAAATAGCTTCCTTTGACGGGCTCCTTGTCGATTATGCAGTTGAAAGAAAAGCAGATGCCATTTTACGCGGAATGCGCGCAATTTCAGATTTTGAGTATGAATTTCAAATGGCATTGATGAACCGCAGCCTTCAAAGGAACGTACAAACTGTTTTTCTGATATCCGGGTTAAAGTGGATATTTATAAGTTCCTCTGTAATCAAGGAGGCTGCACGTTATAACGGTGATATCAGCAATATGGTACATCCGTTTGTCGATAAAAAATTAAAGGAAAAATTCGGTTTCAGCAATCCGTAAAAAATAACGACATCCTTCATTAAAGACCAAAAGTACTTCACACTTTTTTTAAAAAATAACCACATCTGTGTTCCATTGTTGTTTCAACAAGTGTCAACAAGAAATGAAGAATGCCTGTTATTCACCCCACCCATGTTCGCCTACAAGCTTAACAAATCTGCATCCTCCAAGATTAGTGGTATGTATGCCGTCCTGATCTCTGTAGAGTTTAACCAGTTCCTGGGAAAAACTGTCTCCCACAGGCAAAATCATGCGACCGCCAACAGCAAGTTGATCTACTATAATTTTTGGTATTTCAGGAGCTCCGGCTGTAATTATTATCGCATCAAAAGGACTTTCGCTCTGCCAGCCTGTGGTTCCGTCAGAATATTTTGTAATTATATTGTGATAGCAGAGTTTATCAAAAAGTTTTCGTGCTTTTATATAAAGAGAATTTATCCTCTCTATCGTATAAACCCGAAATGCAATTTCAGCAAGGATTGCGGTCTGGTATCCTGAGCCTGTTCCAATTTCAAGAACCCTGTCATCCTTCTTTAACTGAAGAGCCTGAGTCATTTCTGCAACAATATACGGCTGAGAAATGGTCTGCTGTTCTCCTATTGGAAGGGGAAAATCACCATATGCCTGATCCATCAAGGCTTCACTTACAAACATATGCCTTGGCACGTTACGAAAAGCAGCAATAACATCAGGATCACTTATGCCGCGTGACAAAATTTGTTGCTCAATCATTTTGTCACGCAACCTATTATATAACAAAGACTCTCTTTTCATTCCAAGTGAATTAACAGATTGACCAGTTTGCGTCAAGAGGTTATAAAAAACAGGCTATCAAGAAAACAGGATAAAATCGAATAAATGAGCACATCAAAACATCTACTTATATCTATTTTTATGATTATCATAATAATGGTAGTTGGTACTATAGGCTATATGATAATTGAAGGCTGGACTTTGGCAGATTCAGTCTATATGACTGTTATTACTCTCTCTACAACCGGTTATGGAGAAACGCATCAACTACATGAACAGGGACGTATATTTACAATTTTTTTAATTTTTTTTGGTGTAGGTTTATGTGTGTATGCTGCCAGTGGTATTGTCCAATTTATAGTAGAAGGAGAAATACGAACCATTATGGGGAGGAGAAGATTGGATCAACGGCTCAAGCGTTTAAAAAAACACTATATTATTTGCGGTTATGGACGTATTGGAGCAACTGTTTGCGATATTCTAAGAAAAAAACCTTTTCAAGTAGTAATTATTGAAAAAAATAAGGATATAATTCCACTTTTAGGAGAGTCTGATTTACCGTATATTGAAGGAGATAGTGTAAATGAAACAAATCTGCTGAAAGCCGGAATAGAACAGGCAAAAGGGCTTGTCGCAGCTCTTGCTACAGATGCCGACAATGTTTTTCTGGTGCTCACAGCAAGACAGCTTAATCCCAAAATATTAATAATGGCCAGAGCCGGCAACAATGAAGTTAAATCAAAGCTTACAGCAGCAGGGGCAGACATCGTTGTGTCGCCATATGATATAGGCGCTGAGAATATGGCCCAAAAAATTATACGACCAAACGTGACCAGCTTTTTAAATCTGGCGCTTACACATCAGCGCAAAGATATCCAGATGGAAGAAATTCCGGTAAGTGCTTCATCAGCTCTGGCAAATGTCATATTAAAAGATTCAGGCATCAGGCAGGAATACAACCTGATAATAATTGCGATCAAAAAAGCAGATGACACAATGCTGTTTAATCCTTCTTTTGATACAAAAATTAAAGCAGGATATACACTTATAGCTGTTGGAGAAGACAAAAACCTGCAACGGTTGGAAAAAAGATTGAATCCTTTGTAATGTGAATTCATATGCGAAGGGCGAACACTATGCGAAGGGCGAACACAAGGTTCGCCCCTACATAATTTTAATTGTGTCAAAATATATAGTACGAATATTTCCTATGCGGCCTTATCCAATTCAGCAAAGGCTGTTTCATTCGCAGTTTTTTTATAGCATATCAGACCGCATTGCAAACATCTGGCAGCCTCTTTGCGAGCCATATCTTCGGTAAAGCCTTTTTCCAGTTCCTCAGATACTTCAGGATTCAATATGACGCTTAAAGGCATAATTGTTCGAGGAACAGTTTTTACTCCTTCAATATAATTGACATTTTGAATTAAAGAGTGTGGCGTAACGATATTTTCAGGAACCGTTACCTGTATTCCATATAAAATCTGGTGAATGGAAGCGGCAGAGCGTCTTCCTGCCGCGATGGCTTTGATGGCAGCGCTATAATCAGTCAATACATCTACATCTGAAAAAATTCCTGTAGAATGTTTGTCGGCAGACAGTTTATATGGCTCAATACCTTTCCATTTAATCGGCAAACCAGCCTTCGTTTTTGTACCATCCTCTTTATCCGCATCCGCTTCCGCATCAACAAAAATAAGTTCAGGCAGGCGGCCAGACGAAACTATCAAATTCTGTGCTGGAATAATTTTCTTTTTCATACTGTTAAGCTCGGTATATTCCAGTTCCAGAAGATTGTCTTCTTCACCTGAAATACCGCTTATGCCGGCATTAAATATTATTTTTATACCTTCCTTTTCAATCTTTTCAAGTTCAGCAGCATTTATTGTACAAGCCTCTCTTGTTTTTCTGAAAAGAACATTAATTTTTTCAGCACCGCGTTTCCTGCATATTTTTGCCGCCTCGAATGCAAGTTCTGCGCCCCCTGCTATGACAATATCAGTTTTACATGAAAATTCACCGTTGCTGTCCCTATCTGACTTAATTACATCCAACAAAAGAGAAACGCCTGGAATAGCCTCATCAGCAGCACTTACTGAACCTGTAGCAAGGCGGCTGTCCCAGCCTCCCGAAGCAATAAATACAGATTCATATCCATCCCCAAGAAGAGATGCCACAGAAAAATCCTTGCCAAGGCGTTTATTGGTTTCAGCCTTTACACCCATTTCCAGCACACCGTCGATATCCCAGTCAAGGATATCCATTGAAAGTCTTTGCTTGTGAATGGCACTGCGCAAAAGTCCGCCCAATACATCTGTGGCCTCAAAGACTGTAACCTGATGGCCAAGGCGGGCGGTAAAAAATGCTGTTGAAAGGCCTTCTACGCCACCGCCTATAACGGCAACTTTGTGGTCTGTTTCAGGTGCTTTATACGGAAGAACTCTTTCTCCATTTTTTCTTTCAAAATCTGCAACAAAACGTTTAAGGGAATTTATTGCAACAGGCTCATCTATATATTTACGCCTGCACTCATCTTCACAGAACCTGGGACAGATTCTTCCTATAACAGATGGAAATGGCAGCCGTTCCTTGATAACCTGTACAGCTTTATGGTAATCGCCCTGGTTGACCTGTTTTATATATTCGCATATATCTATTCCTGCCGGGCAAGCCCTTTGACATGGAGTTGTACACATTGCAGTGGTATATTCACGCAAAATACGTCTTGTAACCGATAAAAGATTAATAATACCTTTGGGACAGGCTCGCTCACATGCTCCGCAGCCGGTGCAACGCTTTTCATCAACTACAGGCAGACCATTCGGCCCCATTGAAAGAGCGCCAAACTGACAGGCACTGACACAGCTTCCAAGACCAAGACATCCTATGGAACAGAATTTCATACCTCCGCTCAAAAGAGCTGCAGCCTTGCAGTCATTCAAACCGTTATAAATATATTTGATATCCGCATCCTTAACTCCGTAAGTACAACCA
>JAGGWL010000070.1 GCA_021157555.1 Deltaproteobacteria bacterium
ACTTCATTCTTATTGTTGATAATATTGTTGATAATATTTTCTCCAAAATCTTCAGAATCAGGTAATAATGTAAATACAGCTTTTGTGAAAAAAGGTGATTTTGAGGTTAACCTTGTTGAATCCGGAGAGATTGAAGCTGAGAGCCAGGTTTTTATCAACGCACCTTCTGTTTACGGTGTAACTCTGCAGATTATAGACCTTGTTCCTGAAGGAACAATAGTGAAAAAAGGCGATTTTGTTATGCAGTTTGATGCAAGTGCACTTGAAGACCAGAAAACACTCAGGGAAGAAACACTTCAGTCTTTAAAAGCAGATCTTGAAAAAATGAAATCTCAGCATAAACTTACAATATCAAATCTTAAAAACAATCTCCAAATTGCCAGATATTCGTATGAGCAGGCAAAATTAAATTTAAAAATAAGGCAGTACGAATCGGAAAGCTCAAAAGAAGAAGCAAGACTCCAGCTTAAACAGGCAGAGATAGAACTTGAGAAATCGGGAAAGCAACTTGAATCCCAGAAAATAATAAACAAAAGTCAGATCATCAAAATGATGAGCTCAATAAAACAGGCTGAAAACCGGTTAAATACAGTAAAAGAGAGTATTAAGAAATGTACTGTTTTGTCTCCTGCAAATGGTATGATAGTATATCAGGAAGTCGGAAGCTGGAGATCCAGGGAGAGGCTAAGAGTAGGGTATAATGCAAGGCGGGGGGAGTCTCTCATTTCAATTCCGGATATGTCCAGAATGATGGTTAAATTTTTTGTTAATGAAATTGACAGATTGAAAATTAAGCAGGGAATGAAAATAAAAGCACACCTTGAAGCATACCCGGATTCTGTTTTATTAGGAAAAGTAACTTCTGTTTCGCAGCTGGCTCAACCTGTTAACTGGGGGAGTAATCTTAAAGAATTTCTTGTGTATGCAAAGCTTGACACTGTTATCAAAATTTTAAAACCCGGAATGAGCGTACAGGTTTCAGTTTTGTTAAATAATTACCATAATGTCACATATGTTCCTACAGGTGCAGTATTTGAATACAAAGGGCAGCAAGTTGTTTTCCCTGTAAAAAAACGAAAACCATATGTTATATATACTGGAGAAAGAAATGATGGATTAATAATTGTTAATAGGGGTGTTAAACCGGGGACGGAACTTTTGTTTGAGCCTCCTTTACAGGAAGCTGCTTTGTTGGGATTTGCTGAAGAAGAGAAACGGATTGAACGTATTAAAGAGATTATGTCAGGAAGTTTTGACGTTTTTAAAAAACTTGGAATTCTTTATGAATATTCAAGTGAAAAAGGAGAAAATGGCAATAAAAAGAAAACACCCAGGTTACCTTCTTTTCTTAAAAAAAGACTGGAAAAGAGCGGAAGTATAAAAAATTCCGGGCAAACCGATACAGATCAAACAAATGTTACAAAACAGGAGAAATTAAAATCTTTTAACCTGTCTCCGGAAATGAGAAAAAAATTGAAAAAGAAAAAAACTCCAAATAACAAGATTGAGTAACCAGGAGATTATTATATGAGAAAGATAAATATTAAAGATTTAGGGAATAAAATAAAGTCCATAGGATTAAAGAAAACACTTGTATTAACTGCAGGTGTTATAGTTTTAATTATTATTATTTCTATAATAATTCCCAAGAACATAAATATTGCAACAGCAACTGCTGTTCAGGGGGAATTTATTATTGACCTCAACACTACAGGTGAGCTTGATGCATTTAACTCCACCAATGTTTCTGTGCCCAGGTTGAGAAAAAGAATGACTCTTCAGATTATTGATATGGTACCTGAAGGAACATATGTAAAAAAGGGTGATTTTCTTATCCAGCTTGATAACAGTGAGGCAATTCAAAAAGTTGAAGAAGCAAAAGACAGGCTGGAAAATGCCAGGGCTCAACTTGAAAGTGAAAAAGCATCAATTGAATCAAATATGGCGCAGTTAAAAAGCCAGCTTGAAACTCAGAGATACAATTACGATCAAGCAAAGCTCCGGTTGAAAATGATGCAGTTTGAAGCGGAAGCAAGAAAACAGGACGCTGAACTTAGCATGAAAAAGGCCAAAGCTGCAATGGATCAGGCGGAACAAAGGATAGAGTCACAGAAAATAATTGATAATGCCACACTGATGAAAGCTGAACTGTCCGTTAAACAGGCTGAAGCAGACCTGAAGGAGGCTCAGCAGGCTTTGGAAAAATTGACAATTAAGTCTCCTATAAACGGACTTGTTGTATACAAAGAGATTTATTCCGCATCAGGAATGAAAAAAGTTCAGATAGGAGACACTCCGTGGCCGGGGTTTCCTGTAATCGGAATACCGGATCTTTCTGTTATGCAGGCAAAAACTACTGTTAATGAGACAGATATTAATAAAATCAAAACAGGTTTAAATGCAGTTGTAACTGTTGACGCTCTTGAAGGCAAGGCTTATTACGGAAAAATTACAAGAGTGGCCTCTCTTGCACGAAGGGAGTATTCTACTAACACTAAAGTTTTTGATGTTGAAATAACACTTGATTCAACGGATAAACAATTACGCCCGGGAATGACCTGTAGTTGTCAGATAATTGTAGACAGGCTTAAGGATGTTACGTACATTCCGATTCAGGCTGTTTTTGAGAAAGAAGGGAAAACAGTTGTTTATGTAAAAACAAGAAGAGGTGTAAGTCAGAGACCTGTTGTTGTAGGTAAAAAGAGCAGCAATTTCATCCAGATAAAAGAAGGACTAAAAGCGGGAGAACAGGTCTGCTTAAGAGATCCGACAATTCCTTTAGATGAAATCGGTGGTGAAAGCGAGCAAAATTCAGCTGCACCTGTAAAAAAGAAGAAATCCAGCGGTTCCAAGACATTCCAAATAAAAATAGGTTGAACGAAACCGCTTCGCGGCAGTAAAGAGATTCTGTTCTTTGACAATTCCGTAGTAACCTTGAGAAAATGAGTTTTTCCTATTACCTTTGGATATTCATTAATTAACCAAAGGAGAGCGTTATGGAAAAGCTAATTGATCAAATGAAGATGGATCTTGAGCTTCAGGATTACAGTCAAAAAACGATTGACAGTTACCTGAAACACATCCGTGATTTTACCGCGTATTTTCAAGGTTCTGTATCGCAGCTTGGAGAAGATGATATTCGTAAGTATTTGTATTATGTCAAGAAGAAAAAGGGATACGGACGATCTTATCTTTCCCAGGTTTTCAGTGCGATTAAATTTCTTTATCGTGAGACGATTGAGATGCCTGTCTCGCTTGGTAAACTTCGCGGTCCCAAACGCATGATAAAGCTTCCTGTCATTCTCTCACAAGAAGAAGTCAGGCAACTATTTGATGCTACAGAGAATCTGAAACATAGAATGATATTAATGGTCATGTATTCAGCGGGACTCAGAATCAATGAGACTGCCCATCTTAAAGTGACGGATATTGACAGCAAGCGTATGCAAATCAGAGTCCGTCATGGCAAAGGCAGTAAAGACAGGTATACTTTATTATCAGTAAAATTGTTGAAGCATCTTCAGGATTACTGGCGTGTTTACCGGCCGGAAGAGTGGCTGTTCCCGAGCAGACGAAAAAGGACGCCTATTTGTGATTCAACTATTTCACGGATATTCAAGAACGCAAAAAAAAAGCCGGAATACAAAAAGAGGCTTCACCCCATACACTCAGGCATAGTTTTGCGACCCATCTTTTAGAACAGGGAGTCAACCTTTTTGTAATCCAGAAACTCCTTGGTCATAAATACATACAAAGTACCATTATCTACCTTCATCTTCAGGATCACTCAAATAATAGAGTGATTAGTCCAATTGACCGGATACTGGAGGATGAGTGATGGAACTTGCCGATGTATTTAGTAAATATGGTACTTCTTATTTATCAACGCATCCCCAACCAGCCAAGATTCTGAAAGTAATAAACGCTATCGTACAATGCCGTACAGCAGCACTTGGCGGACATATTGAGCGTTGTGATAACTGTGGACATGAAAGGCCATTTTATAACTCCTGCAGGAACCGGCACTGTCCTAAATGCGGCAGTATTGCGAGAGAGAGATGGCTAATGTCCAGAAAAGAGCATGTGCTTCCCATTGTCTATTTTCACACAGTTTTCACGATACCGGACACCCTGAATCATCTAACCCTGCACAATCAACGAGTTCTTTATAACATCTTGTTTAAGGCCGGTTCAGAGACACTGCTTGAGCTTGGCAAAGACAAGAAACATCTTGGAGCTAAAATAGGTGTAATAGCAACGCTCCATACTTGGGGACAGAACCTGACAGATCATCCTCATCTTCACTGCATTGTAACAGGCGGGGGGTTATCCGAAGACGAAAAACGCTGGAAATACCCAAAGAAGTTAAAGAATGGTAATGATTTTTTCATACATGTTAATGTGTTGTCTGATCTTTTTAAAAAGAAGTTTTTGGCCTATTTGAAAGAAGCTTACAACAGGGGTGATCTGAAAAGAAAGGAGTTCCCCTATTTTAGCTCAGAATCCGAGTTCAGGAAGTTTAAGAATGAACTTTATAAAAAGAGATGGGTGACTTACTGCAAACAACCGTTCAGCGGAGCAGAGAGTGTGCTTGAATATTTAGGAAGATATGTTTATCGTGTAGCAATATCCAACAAGAGGCTGATCAAGTGTGAAGATGGAAGAGTCATCTTCAAATGGCGGGATTATCGTGATGGAAAGCAAAAGATAATGAGCCTTGATGCTTTTGAGTTTATCAGGCGGTTTTTACTGCATATACTTCCATCAGGTTTTTTCAAGGTTCGGTACTACGGAATACTGGCCAGTCGTAATTTAAAAACGAAATTAAAGCTGGCTCAGGAGCTGTTAAATGTACGTTTAAAAAAGTCAGTTGAAAAGCTGACTTGGAAGGAACTGTTTTTCAAGCTTACGGGCAGAGACCTAAGTTTATGCCCTGTGTGCGGGAAAGGCCGGATGAAGATGGTGCCATTGAGTCATTCGCCACCGTAGGAACGGAAATAAAATGAGAATGATTAAGATTTACGATTGGAAAATTATCAACAGACTATGGGGAACAGGGAAAGTGTGTCTTTTTCTTGATAAAAATAGAAAATAATTTGTAAAATATAAGATAAAAGTTTGAATATTATGTATAGTAATAGAATTACAGGGGAAAAAGTATATGAAACTGCTATTGGGTGTAATATGAGCAAA
>JAGGWL010000048.1 GCA_021157555.1 Deltaproteobacteria bacterium
GCGAATTTTAATACCAAATCCACAAATGAAGCTACCGCCTTTCGGGGAAACCTCCATTTAATAATGGCTGAAATCTTGTCCTTGCTTTTGAGCACTTTGCTCCATCTGTATGCTGTACCAATTTTTTTGTACCCTACTCTTTTAAAGACCGGCTGTGATTTTTCGTTTGGCATGGCCAGTAGCGCCTGATATCCGTGTTCACCACAACCTTTGATCAGCGCTTTCAGAACCATCAGGGCAGGCCCCAGGGTGCGATGCTTTTTTAAAATAAGCATATCGCAATTGACACCTAAAAGGATTTGTTTCCCGTTCAATATAGCTTTGCACGGAAAAACAGCTACGCTTCCCACAGGGTTTTCAACGCCATTATAAAAAATAAGCCATGCAGCAGACTTCCCATATGAGTTCTCTGTGAACATATTTACCATTCTTTGAGAACCTGGATATTTCAGGATCTCATTCCACAAACAAAACAGATCTTCGCTATCCTGCTCAAAATTGAATTTTCTTGTAGTATATCCCATTGCATTATTCCCTGAAATTACGCCACATATCAATGACTGATGTTTCAAACTTCTCAGACAATGCCGGCCAGCGAAACCTGGACAAGGATCGTTCCCTTCCCAGTCTGCCCATTTCCCGTCTCCTACGTTCATCATCCAGTAAACAACATATTTTTTCTGCAATATCTTTCTTGTTTTTCGGGTCAACAAGCAATCCCGTAATACCATCAACAACGGCATCAACTGAACCGCCTTCATTACCTCCGATGACAGGATTACCAACCGCATTGGCTTCAATAAATACAATACCAAAACCTTCGCTGTCACCATCTTCAAGAATTCGGTTTGGCATCACAAAAATGTCACCTGCGTTATGGTATACCACAAGATCGTTTTCCTGAACAAAACCTAAAAACCGGACATGCGATTCCAGGGCATTGTTCCGCATCAGTTCTTGCAAATATCTCAAACCGGGTCCTTTGCCTCCAATCAGATAAACTACGTCAGGATGTTTTTCTATTATCAACGGCAATGCCTTGATAACCATATCATGTCCTTTGCGTTTATCAAGCCGCGCTATGGTATAAATATTTTTTTTCCCGTTCATATTCAGACGATTTTTGACATCTTTCAGCTTTGCAGGCTTCTCGAAAAATCTATCTTCAACTCCGGGAGTAATGATAACAGGGTTTATCTTATTCAATTTTGTAAACCTTTTTAATCTTTCTGCGGTGAAGTCAGAGTTACAAAAATAACCGGATGATTGAAGATACAGCCATTTGAGAATCCTGTTTGACTTCATGGGAATCTGGGGGATTTCCTCACCATGTAAAAATAAAACATAAGGTTTGCGTGTAAACAGACCGGCAATAAATGCAGGCAGAAGAAGAAACATTTGCACCTGGCCAACTATAATTATATCTATACGGTTTGTTTTGACTGTTTTCACTATTGTTTGAACCATCCGGATAATTGATATTAACCATACAAAATTTAGTTGCAAGCCCATGTATTCAGGAAAAAAATCAATCCGTTTAATAGAATACTTCTTTTTTTTACTTTCGCTGTAATTACTAATATGCGGCACGTTCTTTAGGCCGGAAGTAATAACAACGGCCTTAATCTTATTAAGATTCTGCAACAGGTTTTTATAATAATTCGGGACACCGCCTGTCTTGGGAGGAGAAAATATTTTTGTAAGTAATAATATATTAGGCGCGTTTGCTGACATTCATCATACTCCTGTATAGATAAAACACATCTGTTATATGTTCCTCTACCTTATGAGTGTGGATTTTCTGGTTAAATTCTTCTTTACATCTTTTTAACGCTAATGTTTTTTGCTTTTTCCACCAATCAGGATGATTAAAAAAATATAAAACTTTTTCTATTAACACATCAACATCACCTGAAGGAAAAAAAGATCCACCATAGCCATCCTCAAAAATCTCCACAATACCGCCCACAGCACTTGCAACAACAGGTGTGCCGCATGCCATTGCTTCTATCACAACTCTGCCAAAAGGTTCACGCAGAGAAGGCACGACAATCAGATCGCACAGATTCATTATTTCAGGGATATCCTTGCGATATCCCAGGAACATGACCTTATCTTGTATTCCCAACTCAAAAGATTTACGCTTTAAAAATGTCTCGTACTTTCCTTGCTGGAGATTATCATCCCCAACTATAATATAATAAGCTTTGATATTTTGTTCGGATAATCTTTTCACCATTTCCAGAAAAAGATGCTGCCCTTTTATCTTTTTTAATTGACCAATAATGCCGATAACAGGCAAATTATTATTAATTGACAGCTCATTTTTTAACTGCGGAGTCGGGTGGGGAAAATATTCAGACAAATCAACTGCATTGTGAACATAAAAACACCTGGATGAATCAATCCAGGGAGAATGTTTTAAAATTGCGGTCATTGTCGCTTTGGAAGGAAAAAGGATTCTATCAGCACAATCTGCTTTTATCCATTTTAGAGAATCATCAGGTTCATCAATATGAATGTGTAAAATCACGGGAATTTTCATTATCCTTGATAAAGGCAGGAAGTACTTAAAATCACCGGCTGTATTAATATAAATCAAATTGATCCTGTATTTTTTTAGCAAAAAAGCCAATATTGTGATTGTAGATACTACATAAAATATATTTTTCTTTTTATATGCCGGAAACCGGAATGGAAGCAGTTTTACATTAGCTTGTACCGGATACGTCTCAAAATGAGACGAAGGATTATACAAACAGTATGGAGTGAATTGTTTAGTATCAATAGTATCCAGCAGTGCAAGCAGGTTAATCTCTCCGCCTGCAACATGGGGAGCTGAAGAGACAAACAGTATGTTTTTATTTTCGATGATTTTTATTACCCCCTATATGACAGATCAATTTTAATTTTCAATTACGAGGGTATGCTCTTGACTCCACCCGTTTGTTTTTAACTGCTTGAATTCAAAAACTATTTGGGCATTTCTTGAAAAAAACAAAAAAACTGAAATATCCTTATATATTTAAATGTATACCTGCTTTAAACTTGAGTTAAATGCATACCCCAGATTCAATTATTTTCTTTTGTCGCATCATTTGCCCTTTAACCAGTGCCGCTGTGCTATGGGGGTACAGTATGTCATCAATATATGAATAAGACTTTTTGGTTTTCTACCAAAGTGCCAAGTTTTTTTAAGCCATTTCCTAGCAGCAGACCAATCACCTTTTTGCAGGTATTGGAAAGCCGCATCGGTTGATAATGCATACATTCTCTTTTTTACATTTTCTTTTCCTACCAAATCATTACAATCAGAAAATTGATTTAAAATAAATTCCAAACAGTTAACAAAGCTTTCATCCATTTGAAACTGATTATTTGATAAAGAAGTTGGATGTTCCCTCCATTTTGCTAAGCTTTTATTCAGATAAGCAATAGGATAATAATATGATATACGCAACCACATTTCGTAATCTTCAGTTCCCACTAAATTTTCATT
The DNA here is from genome assembly GCA_021157555.1 of Deltaproteobacteria bacterium. Taxonomy (GTDB): domain Bacteria; phylum Desulfobacterota; class Desulfobacteria; order Desulfobacterales; family BuS5; genus BuS5. The sequence goes on from JAGGWL010000048.1 coordinate 3,500, forward strand.
AAAAAATCCGATCTTGTCAAAAACTTTTTTTTTAACCATCACACCCTGAACAGGGATAAAAATCCCTAAAAACAGTTCCTTAAAGCATTTACCGCTAAATGGTCTTTTGTTGGTGTATCTAATAATACTATCATGAATTTTATTTCCCTCTGCATCAATAACTTCACAATCAGAGTAC
>JAGGWL010000088.1 GCA_021157555.1 Deltaproteobacteria bacterium
CGATTAAGGGTTATATCTTCAAGGTTATTGAGCCCGCTGAAGAGGCTTACTTTTGAAAATTTTGAGACTCCTGTTAAAAATACAAATTTAATACAAGCATCTGAATCTTTAATCACGGAATAAAAATTTTTCAGGTTTTCCCGCATCTCTGTTGCTTTGTTTTGATCTGTGATGTTATCAAGAATGGGCTTGTCGTATTCGTCGACTAAAATTACTATTTTCTTATTATAACGATGATGCAGCTTTTCTATAAGTTCTTTAAAGTTTTCTTTATAATTAATACCCGCTAATTTGAGATTAAATTTCTCCTCCCATCTCAAAAACATTGCCTCAAAGGTTTGGTCAAGCTCTATTTTGTTACGAAAAACACCTGCACCAAAGCTTATCTTTATTACAGGATATTTTGTTTCCCAGTCCCAATTATTTTCAAGGTATAAGCCTTTAAAAAATTCTTTTTTTCCTTCAAAAGCAGATTTTAATGTATCAAGAAAAAGGCTTTTCCCAAATCGGCGGGGACGCGATAAAAAATAGTATCTTCCATTATCGACAAGTCTTTTAACAAAAAAAGTTTTGTCTATGTAAATATACCCTTCTTCAATGATATCCCTGAATGTTGAAATGCCGATGGGCAACTTTTTCATGATATTATCCTCTTTCTCTTGGTTTATTTCGTCCCCGTTCCTAAGGAACTGTCCGCAAATAATTTCACAAGATTTTTAAGACTTTCTTCTTGCCAAAACTGCCATGCTTAATATTTTAAGACCAGCCAGGCTGGCTGCAGACCATAGAATTCCGTAGTACGGAATCAGGAGAGCGCTTGTTATAAGGCTGCCGAAAGCGGCTCCGATCAGATCTGCTGAAAAGGCTTTTACCACTGCCGGACTTGTACTCCCTTTTAAAGAGAGTGCAAGCGGGAACTGGAACCCGCAGATCATGGAAACAAGAAAACCGAATGCAAAGAAGAATGTCATATGAATTCTATCGCCTGCCCACCACAAAACAAGAATTAAAATTCCGGACAAAAGTACCAGGCCTGCATCAGTCAATATAAGCATTTTGCGGCTGGATATTTTGCATTTGTGCCCCAGCCATGCCCCGGGAAGCAGACCTGCCAGAAAAGTGGTTACTATTAAACCTATCTGCAAATAAATATAGCCATAAAAAATTTGAAAAGCAAATATAACCAGTATTTCACTTCCCATTATGATGCATCCGGTTGTAAAGAGTGTAAATTCCGGTGCTGAGATAAAAAAAAGATATATAGCTGACAGTATCAAGAGAGCTGTTATGAATCCTTTCGGAGAGGAGGAGAATTTGTAAAACCAGTCTTTATAAGCCATCCTCATCATATATGGATTAAGATCTGTGTTGATTTTAACAGTTCTGTCGATAAGTTCCTTTAAATATTCTATTCTTTCTGCAGTAATGTTGCCAGCATAGAACCTGCTGATATAACGTGTTGTAATCCCTTTTGATGCAAGGGCTGCGGGTATATCCGCCTGCAATGGAAAATCAGTGCAGAGAAAGCAGGTTTGTTGGCCCGGGATCAGAAGAACGTGATTAAAATATTTTGTCACAGTATTATAGAGAGAAGATATTTTTTTACGCTGTATCTCTGTAAGATAGTTGTCGAATCCTTTTATGGAAAAAGATAGAATACCCTCAGGGTTGAGATGGCTGTCTGCCAGGGCAAAAAAGCTTTCCGTAAAGAATCTGTTGACCTGAAAGGTTTCAGGTTCAGGGAGATTTACCAGGATAGCATCGTATTTGAATTCCGTTTCTTTAAGAAATGCCCTGCCGTCTTTGTGAATTACGTTTAATCCTGGAATTTTGTTTATAAGGCCGAACCTGAATTCGATTTCTGTCACCAGAGGGTCAATCTCAAGGTAATCTATCCGATCAAGATTATATTTGTTCAGCTCGTTCATTATGCCTCCTTCAGCAGATATCAGGAGGATGTTTTTCGGGTTATCAAGCTGTGACATGGGATAATGTACGGATTCTTCGGACGAGACAAGATTTTGGCTGCTGAAGAGAGGTTTCCCATCTTCAAAAAGTGTAAACTGCTCTCTATTTTTATGCACCTCAATGCGGCCGTAAGGTGTTTCCTTGTAATAGGCCAGTTCGCCCTCAAGGGGAGCGAGAGATTCCGTTTCAAGTATAATACCTGCAAGGAGGATGATGAAAATGAATCCGGTGCATAAAATTACCGGAGCGCCATATCTTCTTTGCTTCGGAAAAACAAAAAATGATGCTGTCAGCAGAAATATGCCTGTCACAAAGAGTGATTGCATTGGAGTGCATAGATATACCAGCACAAAGGAGAATATTAATCCTCCGAACACGTCTCCAATATTATCAATCATATAAATACGTGTGCCGGAATAACCGGATTTTTTACTTCGCATTACAAACAAGGCATAGGGCAGAACAAATCCTAACAGCAGCCCATAGGGGATGATCATGCAGAAAGTATACGCGAACACAGAATAAAAGCCTACAGAACTTCCGTGAACAAACAGGACATCACGCAAAATTCTGATAGCGAATATTTGCAGCACCGGCAGAAACGAGAGGAGCATGGAAAGCCAGGCCAAACTTGTTTGAGATGCTTTGCGCATTGATCCGGAGGCAAAATGTGCGAGCATTGTACCGATTCCGCCTATGACCAACCAGTTAAAAAGAATCAGGGCAATAACAAATTCATTGCCGGCAAAGAGAGAAAGAAATTCCCGGATGGTCAATAACTGGGTGACTACGGATGATATTCCGGTGGCTATTACCAGAAATATTATGGTTCGATCATTCTTCAAAATACTGAACCTGGTAAGTAAGAACCTCCAGGCCGCTATTTTTCCAGGCATCGGCAGGAAGACCGGCCTTCATGCACAGGTGAGCCAAAAACTCCTCCGGCTTTGGCAACTGTTTCCAGACCTGGGGCAGAAAAGTTGCTCCGGCCATTCCCTTGCGAATGATGAGACCATCCACATTTACTTTAAGTTTTTTTATCAGATCAGCGCCATCTTTGTATTCTAACGGCTTAGGTTCCGAAAGGATGCTTATTTCAATTTTAATTTTTTTCAGCTCATCTTTCGACAGGGCAGGAAAACGCGGATCGTGAAATGCAGAGTTGGCTGCATTTGTTCTAACTCCGTCTTTAACTGAATCTGAATCGGAAATATTGCCTATACATCCTCTTAAAGCGCCCTCAATATTCAGTGTAACAAAAGTTCCTCTATGTGTATTGAATTGATTATCCGTTAAAGCTTCGGAAAGCTGATCCGCACTCTTTTTATCAATCTTAAGGCCGAGTTTTTCCGTTATGGTCTGTCTTGCAAGGTCTAATAAAATTTTACCCTGTTCCTCATTAAATTCATTAGATATATTTTTCATAAAAGATCCTCCGTAAAAGGCTATAGCGGCATATCCGACTACTTTGGAGCGGCCGCCGGCAGTGTCGCCGCTATTGGAATAATGCAGCAAAACAGACTGCCAGTTATGATGCAGCGCCATCTTTATCAATACAGTAACCGGTATTTTGCCGCACGCAGAATTATTTTTTTTTATCAGTTTTTTATAATCAAGGTTCAAGATTGTATCAATAGTATCCTTATCTCTTTTAACAGCCTCCTCATATTGAAGATAATGGGAAAGATCCGAACTGGCTATAACCAGTGTTTTTGCATCAAGGAGTTTTTCAACAGCACCTGTTAATTTATTGATGTCACAGGGACCTGTTACAATTGGTATGATTGTAAAATTTTTTAAATAAAACTGCAAAAACGGCAGGATAACTTCAATAGAATGCTCAGATTTATCCGAAGCGGTAATTGTCCTGAATATTTCCGTCTGCTTGAGAAGTTTTTTTACATCTGCATCCAGTTTGATCAGGCCAAGAGGGGTTTCATACGCATCGTAATTTCCGACTGCGCAATTTGAAAAGCCGACTCTATGA